>CAZKKV010000038.1:0-2724 GCA_964553705.1 uncultured Gammaproteobacteria bacterium | reverse complement strand
TTTAGCAAGCCAATTGATTTTTAAGCCGATAGAAGTTAGGGTCTCAACTATTCTGTTTACTTCTTCAATTCGAGGGACATCAACCAATATGGTTTTGCCCTTAATCATCGGCAGAGAGCATAGAATAGCGACAACCGAATTCTTGGCTGAATTAGTTTTTATCTCACCTTTTAATTTTCTACCACCTTTTATTATTAGATTAGCCATAATAATTGTTTTTATAATTCGTAAAATTCACTATATATAGCATAGCCCAGATTGTTCTTTATTTCAACTCGGTTGTATGCTTGCTCCATAACTTACGTTTATGGTAAGATAATTGATGATAATATAATATTAAATTAATTGATAAAAAATAATTTCTACAGACAGTTAATTATGTCTTGTGATACGATATGTTTTATAAAAAAAGTAAAATAGTAGGAAAAATAATTATCGCTTTGGTTGTTATAATATGCTCCTTTAGTGCTGGCATGTTGTTTTCAAATAAAAGCGAATTAATAGCGAATTTAGCTGATAGGCAAGTTGAATATTCCGGTGAGATTTTAAATAAATACGGTATAGGTGATGAAAATTACGACAAAGACATAGACTTTGGCTTGTTTTGGGAAGTTTGGGATATTCTCAAAGAGGAATATGTAAACAAGGAAAAATTAAATGAGAAGGAGATGTTTTACGGGGCGTTAAGAGGGTTAGCCTCGTCGCTAAATGATCCTTACACTATTTTTATGGATCCGAAAATTACTGAAGATTTTGAAAATGATTTAACCGGGACATTTGAAGGAATTGGAGCTGAAATTGGAATAAAAAATGATATATTGACAATCATTGCTCCTCTGGACGGAATGCCAGCTCAGAAAGCAGGAATATTATCAGGCGATAAAGTTTATGCTATTGATGGAGAAATAACGGCAGATATTACTGTTGATGAAGCAGTGAATAGAATAAGAGGGCCAAAAGGTACAACCGTAGTTTTAACTATTGTCCGTAATGGTTTTGAGACTGCTGAGGATATATCTATAACCAGAGGCTTAATCAAAGTTGAAAGTGTAAAAACATCTATGGTGGATAACGGATTATTTATTATAAAAATAACAAATTTTAATAGCGATATCTACACAGGTCTCAATAAGGCAGTTACGAAAATATTAAATGCCAACCCTCGTGGTATAATAGTTGATTTAAGAAATAATCCTGGTGGATATTTAGACACGGCGATTGAAGTAGCCAGTGAATGGGTGGAAGAAGGAGTGATTGTTATTGAAAGATTCAGCGAAGAAAATCAGAACGAGTATTTGGCTCGCGGACGGGCTAGACTCAAGGATTATCCGACGGTAGTTTTGGTTAACGGCGGTAGCGCTTCAGCTTCAGAAATAGTCGCCGGGGCATTAAGAGATCATGGTAAGGCTAAAATAATTGGTAAAACAACTTTTGGTAAAGGTTCGGTCCAAACCCTAGAAGAATTAGGAGATGGCTCTTCGTTAAAAATTACTGTAGCTGAATGGCTTACGCCGAACGGAGATTGCATTAATGACGTCGGTATAGAACCTGATATCACAGTTGATTTAACAGTGGACGATTATAATGACAACAAAGATCCGCAAATGGATAAAGCAATAGAAATAATGCTTAATAGCCAATAAATGGCTTTTTAAAATACTTGTAATATAATAGAGAGGGTGTTGGCACAAGACATTACATTTGGTTGAATTTTTTAATCAAAAAAAGGTAAAGGAGTGGAAAAGTATGTTGCGAGAACCAATGAATGTAGTCCGTGGCGGGGTTTTTTCCAAGCTGGACGGGAGTCCATGCGAGAATATTTTTTCTTGTTGCGCCGGAGAGGGTGTTGTCTTTTTCGAAGAAAATGACGACGACGTTTCGCTTGACGCACTAGAAGAAGGAGGGGATAGAAAATAGAATATATAAACAAAAAAGGGGCACGCTACAATATGGCATGCCCCTTTTAACTTTTTATCAATACAATTATCTTATTCTTAATTCAACTTTGTTTTTTACATTTAAATCAATATTTATTTTGTCGCCTTCTTTGATTTTTCCTTCTATGATATCCATAGCCAATTCGTCCAGAATCATGGTTTGGATAATTCGTTTAAGTGGTCGGGCGCCAAAAGTAGTATCATAGCCTTTTTCTGCCAGCATTTTTTTAACCTTGGCGGCGATATAAATATTAATTTCTTTATTTTTAAGGCGCTGTTTAACCTTGGATATTTCCAGATCAACGATTTTTGACAAATTTTCTTTGCTCAAACTTTTAAAAATAACTATTTCATCAATTCGGTTAAGAAATTCCAATTTGAAATGATTTTTAAGTATACTGTCGATTTTTTCTCGCATTTCCTGATCACGCATGGTATGGACATTTTTAACATCACTGCCGTCAGAAAAACCAATTGAATATTCTTTTATTACTTCGTTGCCGAGATTTGATGTCATAACTATAATTGTGTTTTTGAAGTTCACAACTCTGCCTTTTGAATCGGTTAGGCGACCATCGTCTAATATTTGTAATAAAATATTAAATACTTCTGGATGCGCTTTTTCTATTTCATCAAATAGCACGACACTGTATGGTCGACGCCTAATTTTTTCCGTTAGCTGTCCGCCTTCGTCATGTCCGATATAGCCAGGAGGGGAACCAATGATTTTTGCGACTGAATGTTTTTCCATAAATTCGCTCATGTCTATGCGAATCAGGGCATTTTC
>CAZKKV010000037.1:0-3031 GCA_964553705.1 uncultured Gammaproteobacteria bacterium | reverse complement strand
TAGAAAAGTTTTTTCAATTTTCTTTATATATAACTTTTTACGCTGACAGCAAAGAAGAATTAGACAAAATGTCAGATGAAATAGAAAATATTTTTGGTTCAAGACTGGTCTATTCAAAAAGAGTATTTTATCAAGCTGAGCAAGGCTTTAATTCTACCTTACCACAAGGCAATGATGAATTGTACATTACTTTCAATATGAATTCTTCACCAGTTGCTTCGTCATTTCCGTTTATTTCTAGTGAATTAACTAGTGATAATGGAATTTTATATGGTATTAATCGTCATAATAACAGCTTAATTTTATTTGATAGGTTTAGTTTGCAAAATGCTAATAGTGTAGTATTCGCTACTTCAGGTGCTGGTAAAAGTTATGCTATTAAGTTAGAGGTTTTACGAAGTTTAATGATGGGGACTGATGTTATAATTATTGATCCAGAATTGGAATACAAACATTTGTCAGACGCGGTTGGCGGAACTTATGTTAATATTTCTTTAGCTAGCGACAATAAAATTAATCCATTTGACTTACCTCGTTCGGTCGGCGGAGAAGCCAAGCCAGATGACATAATTAGAAGCGCTGTTATAACGGTCAAGGGGCTTATTCGGCTAATGTTAGGTGATTTGTCGCACGAAGAAGATTCAATTGTTGATCGAGCATTGTTGGAGACATATGCCAAAAAGGATATTACACCGGATTGCGATTTATCCAAAATTGAAGCGCCTATTATGCAGGATTTTCAAGATGTTTTAGACGGCATGGAAGGTGGAGCTGAGTTAGCTTTAAGGCTGAAAAAATATACTCAAGGAACTTTCGCTGGATTATTTAATAGTCCGACCAATGTTGAAATGAGTAATCAATTAGTTTGTTTTTCTGTCAGAGATTTAGAAGATGAACTTAGACCGATTGCTATTTATACAATCGTTAATTATATCTGGAACGTTGTTAGGAGTGAGATGAAAAAAAGAGTTTTAGTGATTGACGAAGCTTGGTGGCTGATGCAGAGAGAAGATAGTGCTAAATTTATTTATGCCCTAGTCAAACGTTGCCGAAAATATTATTTGGGTGTGACAACTATTACTCAAGATGTGAACGATTTTTTAACTTCACCATACGGGCAGGCGATTGTAACAAATTCAGCAATGCAATTATTACTCAAACAATCGTCGGCGTCAATAGATTTGATACAAAAAGTTTTCACTTTAACCGAGGGAGAAAAATATCTACTTTTGGAATGTGGCGTAGGTGAAGGATTATTTTTTGCTGGCAATAAACATGTGGCGATTAAAGTTGTCGCTTCATATACTGAAGACCAGTTGATAACCTCTGACCCGAGACAGCTTTTGGAGATTGAAGAGGCAAAGAAAGAATTTGCGGCTAGCCAGGACCAGGCAGGAGCTACAGATGGTAAAGATGCAGAAGACCTAGAAATATAATAAATTAATTAATAATATTTTTAGATAAACCATGAAACGGAAAATAATCGGTATTCTAATAATTATTTTGGGACTAATTGCTATTATTGGTATAGTTTATTTTATTTTTTTCTACAATCCAGAGAGTATAACGACAGAAAATCAAACACAGACAGTGCCAGTTAACACCTTGACTGATCAGAAAGAAACGCAGAAGAAAACGGAGACGAAAAAGTCGACAGAGCTGGTAGTACCAAAGGAAAAACAAGAAACAGGTGTAGATGAGTTAAAGCGTTTGGCTAGTGCTTTTTCGGAACGTTTTGGTAGCTATTCAAATCAGTCTAATTACGGCAATATTTTGGATTTGAAATTATTTATGACCAGTAAAATGAAAATTTGGGCTGATGATTATGTGAGTCAGGCTATTGCTAAAGAAAAAAACAATTTTATTTATTATGGCATAACGACCAAGGCAGTAGCTCAGGAAGTTAATCAATATGACCCAGATGACGGTCAAGCGGAAATTCTTGTCAAAACATCTAGACGGGAAGCAATCGGTTCAACTGCTAATGTGGCCAGTTTTAATCAAAATGTTTTGATAGAATTAGTCAAAGAGAAAGGCTCGTGGAAAGTTGACAGCGCTTATTGGCAGGATAAGTAGAAACAAGAAAAGTGATTACAATGCAACAAAAAACATTTTTAAATAGTATTCACAGATGTTGGATGCTTTTTTTGAATATAATTTTTCCCGTAGAATGTGTTAATTGCGGTCGTGAAGACGTTTGGCTTTGCGAAGAATGTTTTAAAGAAATTATTTTTAGAGAGAGTCAATATTGTTTGGATTGTAAACAAAAAAATAGATGGGGCGAGTTTTGTTCTGACTGCCGTGATAAATATTTTTTGAACGGCGTTTGGATTGTCGCTGATTATGAGCAGGTATTAGTAGCGAAATTAATAAAAAGTTATAAATATCATTTTGTTAAAGACATTTCGCTTATATTAGCAAAAATTTTGAGTAAATTTTTAGACAAGAAAATCAATGAAACAAAAAAAGCTGACGCAAAAAAGGCAGTAGGATTAGATTGGCGAACGTTTAATATTATTAAATCAGTTCCAAATACACTTCTTAATTTTAAAAATACTTTAATTATGCCGGTGCCGTTGTCAAAGAGGCGATTAAAATGGCGAGGTTTTAATCAGGCGGAAATTATAGCAGAAATAGTGGCGAAAGAATTTGATTTAGAACTAGAAAATACTAATCTAAAAAGAACAAAAAATACCAAGCCACAGGCGAAATTAAACGAGATTGAGAGAAGATCTAACTTGTTGAATTGCTTTGAGTGGGTTGGTGGGAATTTAAACGGTCGAGATATAATTTTGATTGATGACGTGGCGACAACCGGTTCTACTCTAAATGAATGCGCTAAAGTTTTAAAACAGGCTAGTGCTAGCGAGATTTGGGGGTTAGTTGTCGCTAATGGATAAAAATAAAAAATATACATTTTAATATATATTTTTTTCATGGCGGAGAGGCAGGGATTCGAACCCTGGGAACCCGTGAAGGCTCAACAGTTTTCAAGACTGTCCCTTTCAACCGCTCAGGCACCTCTCCAAAA
>CAZKKV010000036.1:0-3786 GCA_964553705.1 uncultured Gammaproteobacteria bacterium | reverse complement strand
TGTGGACCCTAGGGGACTCGAACTCCTTACCTCCTGCGTGCAAAGCAGGCGCTCTACCAGATGAGCTAAGGGCCCATATTTATTAATTTTCAATGTTTAAATTTTCAATTATTCAAAATTCATTCTAAATTCGTAATTCTAAATTAAAAATTTATTGACTGTATTTTGTTAACGGCGATGTAATCCATTCTAAAAAACCACCCATCAAATCAACTGCTATCAATATACCGATAAAAATAACCAACATCCCAATAAGTTTGTAGCCTAGTCTTGAACCACCACTAGTGCCGAGATGCTGTTCAAAGAAAGCAATTCGACCAAAAGAATTTAATAACGCTTCTGATTTTATCACTATAATAGACCCAACTACTATAATTATCAAGCCTGTTAAAATATTCATAATTTTATCTAATATAATTTAACGGATTATATTTTTTGCCGTTTATAATAACTTCAAAATGCAAATGTGATCCAGTCGACCAGCCAGTTGAACCCATAGCGCCAATTGTTTGTCCCTTATCAACTGTCTCGCCTTTTGATACATAAAACTTTGATAAATGAGCATAGCGAGTTTTCTTGCCGCCACCATGATTGATAACTATTTGATTACCATAACCTGTGCCCCAACCGATTGACTCAACTACTCCAGAGTCAGCCGCATAAATCGGTGTGCCTATCTTATTAGCAATATCCAAACCGGTATGTCGCCAAGAATAATATTGTGTAATACGATGCCCAACAGTCGGCCAATTCATTTTGTTGCCACTAACCGGTGTTGAACTATCTGGCGCAAATAAATCTATAATCGCTGACACGCCAGTATATGTTGAAGCGCTAGCGCTGGCATAAGAAGTCTTCCGACCACCAGGAATAATCAAACTCTGACCAACCGATAGCTTACTAGCATCAATTAAATTATTAGCTTCTAAAATTTTGTCTGCTTCAATATTGTAACTACTAGCAATGCTTGATAGATTTTCTCCTCTAGCCACTTTATGTGAAACGCCGGAAGTAGGCAAGATAGAAAGTTTTTGCCCTGGTCTAATCAAACTGTAGGCGCTCAAATTATTTTCCCACAAAATAGTATTAACACTAACATTAAATTCAACTGCAATCGTACCAATTGAATCGCCCGACTGAACAGTGTAAGAAACAATATCTTTTCTGTCTTGTTTAGTTTTTTTGGTTGAAGCCATGTCCGGCTTAACTAAGACGCCGCTATCATCAATCTTCTCGGACGTATCCTCGACGTCAATTTCATCCGGAGATCTCATCTCTGCCATTGGCTGACTACGCATGCTGGATAAATTGTCCAGATAGGTCTGCTGAATTGGCGAAATTTCAAACTCTTCATCAAAATACTCTTCAATCAACTCGTCCGTCTCTGCATCAAATTCTCCTGAAACTATTTCCGATAGAAATGTCCTACCAACCATCTCTTCGGCTGAAACAGCTTGAGTCTTTGAAGTCAGATTCATAGTAATAATAGAAATTGTCAAAACAGCAACAATAACATGCACTAATTTTTTATTCAAAATAAAAACAAATGGGTTGTTCCGAATACCATCAGTCCAACCTAATCTCTTTATGATTGATAGATAAAAACGGTATCCTTTTACAATTACTGCATAAAAAAACCAACGAAGGATAATCCGTCCTGGTCGATAAACTAACCCAATAAAAAAAGCGGTTATCAACCTCTTAGACAAAATTAAAAATTTTGCTAAAAATATCAAAAAGTGAATAGATATTTTTTTAAAATTACGTGATATATGGTTAATCTATGAATTAGCTTGCCTGCTTAATGTTTTAATCCGGCATCTACTAAAAAACTGCCTTTCGTTAGGCAAATTAACATAGCTATATTAACACTTAATGCCTTTGTCGTCAAGAAACAGGCTTGACATTAAGACCCCTACTTGTATGATTAAAACATAACAAACGAATAAAAAACTTAATTTAAAATATTAAAAATATGGAAGAAACAATTCAAGAGGTTCTACTCCTCGTAAAAAAGAAAATGCGCGAGCAAGGCGCCTATGACCGCGGCGCCTACAAACAGCTAGTCGAAGAAACGATTGATTATTTCAAAGAGCGTGGCAAAATTTTTGATGACGGAAATAATGAATTTGTAGAAACCCAGCTAATGAATATGTATGACGACGTACGAAATGAATTCGTTAAAAAATAATAGAATTTAAAACGCGGTAAACTATAATTTAAATTTTTTTTAAACTTTAACTCTTTCTTATGCTAAAATCTGAAATTCGCAAATCATATCTATTGAATAAATATGTCATCATAACACCTGGTCGAGCCAAGAGACCGCGCGACATCAAAGAACAAACTGTTGTGAAGAGAACAACTAGCTGTCCATTCTGCCCAGAAAAAATAAATAATAAAAATATTGTTGACAGAATTGACGATAAAAATAGTTGGCAAATTTTAAGCATCAAAAATATTTTTCCGGCTGTCTCTTTGGATAATAAAAAGGCTTATGGTGTCCAAGAAGTAATAATCGAAACACCGGATCATACTGAGGAATTACATAACTTGCCAAAACCACAAATTGAAAATTTATTAAGAATGTATGCTAAACGAACCGACAGTATCTCAAAAAATAAAAAAATTGATTACATTCTCTGCTTTAAAAATCAGGGTTCAAGAGCCGGCGCTTCTATTGCTCATGCCCATTCGCAAGTTTTTGCCACTGAAATATTGCCTCAAGAAGTAGCGGAAGAATTAAAACTGGCGCGCGACTATAGAAGAAAAAATAAAGTTTGCCCTTATTGCGCTATCATTAAAAAAGAAATGAAATCCAAACGAAAAATTTTTGAGGATAAATATGTTGCTGTTTTTGCTCCCTATGCCAGCGAATATCACTATGAAGCATGGATTTTCCCCAAACGCCACATAGACAATATTACCATGCTAGATGCCAATGAAATTAAATCGTTAGCTAAAATCCTAAAAAAATTATTAACCAAACTTTATTCTTTGGATTTATCGTTTAATTACTTTTTACATAATATTGTATCTGACAAAAACCAACATTTATATTTAAAAATACAACCACGCGATTCAATTTGGGCTGGTATCGAAATCGGTTCTGGGCTAGTGATTAATTCCCTACCGCCCGAAGAGGCTGCCAAATTTTATCGAAAATAATTTGTGTAAAAAGTGTGTAAAATTAGCGAAGCTTTTATCTTGTTTATGCCATTATTAGCTAATAATCATAATACTATTAAATTTATTCCAAAAACGCTTGACAATTTTTATTTTTTTCTTTAATATTACTAGTGCCTTTAATTTTTTAGTTTTTAAATTATTGAGTAAGAAATAATTAGCACAATTTTAAAATCAAGAAGGAAAAAACAGTGACGTTAGACAGCGTATTTAATGTCCCTGTTTTTTCTTTTACGTCCTTTGACAACTAAATAAATATTTTAGCGCTAACAGGCGCTAATTCTAAACTTTACTTTTGAAGTTTAAACTCTTCATATATGTATTTAACTTGGGTATCTTTATATCCAAGTTGACATGGAGATAGTCCATGTAAAAAAGACGTCCAGGCGATACCTGGTAAAAAACTTTTTGAGAGTTTGATCCTGGCTCAGGATGAACGCTGGCGGCGTGGCTAAGGCATGCAAGTCGAATGCTACACTTCGGTGTGACATGGCAAACGGGAGAGTAACACATTGGTAACCTACCTCGAAGACGAGAATAACCCCGAGAAATCGGGGATAATACTCGATAATAATGGGGGGACATAAGTCATTCCCATTT
>CAZKKV010000035.1:0-4706 GCA_964553705.1 uncultured Gammaproteobacteria bacterium | reverse complement strand
TTTGAGCCGACCGTGGGAATTGAACCCACAACCTACGGTTTACGATACCGTTGCTCTACCAATTGAGCTAGGTCGGCTTGTTTTTTTGAGCGAGTGAGCGGAATCGAACCGCCGTATTAAGCTTGGGAAGCTTATGTAATAACCATTATACGACACTCGCCAATTATTTTTTATTTTTTAATATATTGTTTTTTAACTGATGAGTATTTATGGTATAATTATATTGGTATGAATATTTTCAGTCAAATAAAAAAAAGATTTTATTTTCTCAGTTTGATTTTACTGGCTTTAACAGCCGGTAATTTTGTTGTCGCTGGAGAAATAAGCGATGATTTAAATAAGTTTTATTATATTAATCTTGATCAATCGACAATAGCTAAGGGTTACACTGTTTCAGCGTTTGAAGACACAATTAAATTATCATTAGCACCAGGCATTTTGAATCAGGCAACCGGCGTTGACGTAGTTGAATTAAATGAACCAATCGATATGCCATGGAAGCTTACCAGATTGAGCAATATTTATCAATTTGAGTTTAGAAACAAAGACGCTTATGACGATAAACAACCTTTTTATATTCAGTTTTCTTATGAAGATGAATCTGATTATTTAAAACAGGTTTATTTTTATGACAAAAATTATTCGACTTGGCGACCATTGCCAACAAGGGATTATCCGAAAGAAAAGTTCGTAAGATCATTAATTCATTTACCATTTGCCAGAATAGCTATTTTTAGTAATCCTGACGCATTGGCAATCGGCAGAGCTAGTTGGTATAGCTATAAAGGAGGAAATTACGCAGCATCACCAGATTTTCCTAAAGGGTCAATGATTCGGATTTACAATACAGATAACGATAAATTTGTCGACGTAGAGATTAACGATTTTGGTCCAGAAAGAAAAATATATCCTGATCGAGTGGTTGATTTGGATAAAGTGGCATTTAGTCATATTTCTTCGCTTTCTGCTGGCGTTGTTAATGTACAAATAGAATCACTGGAAACAGTTTCTGATAATGGGCGTATTTTAGGCATTCCAGAGATTGGTGCTGAACTTATGCCAAAAATAGGATCACTTTCAGCTGTTCTATTTGATGAGTCTACGGGGGAAATATTATGGCAAAAAGATGCTACTACTACTATGCCGATTGCTAGTTTAACAAAATTGGTGGCGATAAAAGTTTTTTTGGATCTACGACCGACGTTAAATACGGAGGTGAGTTATAGTGTGAAAGATGAAGAATATAATTATCAATACTGCAACAAGTGGGAATCAGCGCGCGTTACACTAAAAGATGGCGATACTTTGACGATTGAAGATTTGGTCTATTCAGCTTTAGTCGGGTCGGCTAACAATGCTGTTGAATCGCTAGTTAGAGTTAGTAGTCTGACTCGAGATGAATTTATTGATCAAATGAACTCAACTGTAAAAGATTGGGGCGCAACTTCTACTAATTTTGTGGAACCGACAGGTTTGTCTCCAGATAACGTGAGCTCTGCTCTGGATTATGCTATAATAACAAGAGAAATGTTTAAGAATCCTATAATTCAGAAAGCTAGTACAATGGGTAGCTACACTTTCTGGACTTTAAACACAGAAGAAAAACATAGTATCAAAAACACAAATTTACTGATTCATACCAGTAGCTTAAATATTACTGGTTCAAAAACTGGATATTTAGATGAAGCTGGTTATTGTTTAATGTTAAGAGCGGACGATGAGGAAAACACAATGATTGTCGTGGTGTTAAATTCAGATTCGAGAGCAGATAGTTTTGTTGAAGCAGAAGATTTAGCTAAATTTGGATTATTAAAATTATCAAAATGAAGATATGATAAAATTATATCAAGTTTCAAAATTATATAAACCTGACACCAGAGCTTTACATAAAGTGGATTTACATATTAAACCAGGGGAGTTTGTGTCAATTGTCGGGCAGTCGGGTACAGGAAAGACAACTCTGGTCAAGTTGTTAGTAGGAGAGGAAAAGGCAGACGAAGGAAGAATTGTAGTCGGCGGTTGGGATATTACTAATATTGCTCAGCCGGAGATACCTATTTTAAGACGACAGATTGGGGTAGTGTTTCAAGATTTTAAACTTTTAAATAAAAAGACTTTGGCCGAGAACGTTGCTTTCGCTCTGCAGGTTTGTGGTCAGCCAACAAAAAAAATTAATAGCGTAGTGCCTCAAGTAATGAAAATAGTCGGTTTGGAAGATAAAATGCATCGTTATCCGCAACAGATTTCAGGTGGTGAGCAGCAACGGGTAGTTATTGCTCGAGCATTAGTGCATCGTCCTAAAATACTTCTAGCTGACGAACCAACAGGTAATTTAGACTCAATTAATGCTGATGAAATTATTGAACTATTACAAAAGATAAATAAATTTGGCACAACAGTAGTTCTCGTCACTCACAACAGAGACGTGGTAAATAAACTCAGGCGTCGTGTGATTACTGTTGAAAATGGATCGCTGATTAACGATCAACAAATCGGAAAATATATATTATAAATTTTATGTTTATTTTATCGTTTTTTAGAGTAATAAAATTAAGCCTGCAGGATGTTGGGCGAAATATTTGGCTGTCGATTGCTACTATCACTATTTTGGTATTGGCACTTTTTTCGATTAATTTATTATTGGTAGTAAAAGTAATTAGTACGGAAACGATTCAGGCTGTCAAAGAAAAAATTGACATTAGTTTGTATCTAAAAACAGATGCAGAAGAGATTGATATTTCTAATTTACGAACAAAAGTCGGTGGATTAAGCCAAGTCAAGCAAGTTGATTATATTTCTAAAGCTGAGGCTTTGGAAATATTTAGAGTTGACCACAAAAACGATCCGGAAATTCTTGAAGCATTACTTGAGCTAGGAAAAAATCCATTATCTCCAAGTTTGATTGTGAAACCAAAAGATATTAACAAATACGAGGAGCTAATTGAAATCTTGGTTAAACTAGAAGATGATATTATTGAATCGAAAAATTTTGATGACCACAAAGCAATGATTTCAAAAATAAATTTAATATCCGATAAAGCCAGTCAAGTTGGTTTATTTGTTAGTTCTATCTTTGTGGTTATCATGATATTGGTAGTCTATAACTCTATCAGGGTGGCTATTTATACCCACAAAAGAGAGATTGGTATCATGAAATTAGTAGGAGCTTCAAATTGGTTTATCAGAGCGCCATATCTCGTATCCAGCTTAGTTTACACACTTATCGGGGTTTTGATAACCATAGCGCTGTTTTATCCGTTCACAGGGCTTTTACAGCCATATTTGGCATCATTTTTTGCTGATTATGGCTTTAGCCTCATTTCTTTTTATAACAGTAATTTCATTATGATATTTGGCTTGGAATTTTTAGCCACAGCATTGATTAATGTTTTGGCTAGTTTAATCGCAGTAGGAAAGTATTCAAAAGTGTAGAATAGACAAAAATTTTTAAGTAAAAGTTATTGATTAATATGAAAATATGGAAATAGCTAAGAATATATTAAATATACTAGAACCATGGCTAATCACTCATGGTTTAAAAATTTTGGCGATTATAATTGTCGCTTGGATAGTCAAAACATTTAGTGGTTCTTTAATTGAAAAAGCTGTTAGGAAAGCGGTTGTTTCTAAAAATTTTATTAGTCTAGAAGCTGAAAAGAAAAGAGAAAATACATTAATAAAGATTTTTGATACAACAATAAAACTAATTGTTTGGGTAATGGCGGTTATTATGATTGTATCGGAGTTTGGTGTGGAAATTGGACCAATGATTGCCGCTGCTGGCATTATTGGATTGGCAGTTGGTTTTGGTGGGCAGTATTTAATCAGAGATTTGATTTCTGGTTTGTTTATAATTTTGGAAAATCAATATCGTGTTGGCGACGTTATTCGTGTAGGTGATGTTACCGGCACAGTTGAGGATATTACTTTGCGCGTTTCGGTTTTACGGGATTTAGACGGCACGGTTCATCATATTCCGCATGGTGAGATTACTACAGTTGCTAATTTATCAAAAGAGTTTGCTCGAGTTAATATTGATCTAGGGGTGGCTTATGGTACTGATTTGGAAAAATTAATTAAAGTTATAAACGATGTCGGAGAAAAACTGGCAAAAGATTCTAATTGGCAGGAAATGATAATTGAAGCGCCACATTTTGTTCGAGTGAATGATTTTGCTGATTCTGCTATTGTAGTGAAGATTCTGGGCGACACTAAACCGCTTCAACAATGGGCAGTTGCCGGTGAATTTAGAAAAAGATTAAAAATTGCTTTTGACAAAAAGAGGATAGAGATTCCGTTTCCGCAGAGAGTAATACACCAAGCAAAAGGATAAAGAAATTTTTAATACTATCGACGCAAAAACCTTCGCTTGTCATTTCTCAGCTTGACTAAGGATTCAGAAATGTTTTTATTACTAATTTATGGATTCCCGCTTTTGCGGGAATGACAAAAAAGAAGAGGGTAAAAATAAAAAAGTGCCATTTCAAATGGCACTTTTTTATTTGGTATTTAAAAAATACTAAGACAAGGAAAGTATTTCTGGCTTAAACAACATTATTATCCCCATAATAAGGAGAACTATTCCACTAATAAGTTTAACAGCTTTTAAATATTTATCACCAAAATTAGTCAATCTTAAAGTTGTGGCAGTAATTATAAATATAATAAAATCGTCTAGCATATAAAAGAAAACATAAAGAATCAGA
>CAZKKV010000034.1:0-5093 GCA_964553705.1 uncultured Gammaproteobacteria bacterium | reverse complement strand
TCCTCCCCGCCGATTCGGCGGGGCAATCGTCCACTTACCTTGATATTGCTAAAATTAAAGCATTTCTATGTCAATGAAACAAATGTCCAACTAATATAACATATTAACGCAATTAAATCAAGTTAAATGAGCTATTATTTTTTTACTATAAATACCGAGATAAACATCATTAAAATAATGTTTTTAAACGTTTTTTTATATTACGATATTCAAAAATAATAAAAATTAAAATAATTATGCCGGCAACTACCTGTAAAAATATTGATAATTTTGCACCATAAGCGAACAAAAAGGCAAAAATCGACGTACCTAATAATGTAGCTGTTAAATAAACAAACCAATGCATCTTAGTGAACAACGCAACAGCATAACTAACAATATCAACTGGTAAAAAAATACGAGCAAAGGCAACGACCCAAAATAAATTTTTTTTAGGTAAAACCTCTTTTAATTCATCAATATCATATTTTTCTACAAAATGATGTACTATTTTTCTACCAAATTTTCTGGCGATGGAAAAAGCTGCCATTGAACCGACAACCCAACCAAAAATCGTCAGTATAGCTGCTAAATTTGCTCCCCAGATAGAAACAGCAATTGGCAAAAGAGGTAGAGTCTCTGCTGGCGCTACAATAACTGCGCCCGCCATAATTAAAATATAAACAAATTTACCTATTTGACTATCAAGTAAATCCAAACTCTCCAATTCTGCGCTGTAAATATGCGCCAAGCAAGATGATAGAATGAATAATACTACAACAAACGAAAAAATTAAAATTTCTTTTATTCTCCTTTTCATAAGTGGACGCAAAAGGATTCGAACCTTCGACCTCTCCGGTGCTACCGGAGCGCTCTTTTCTTTGTTGAACCCAATGGACGAAGTTAGAATCTATTTAACTATTTAAATATAATTATATACCGCTTATTCTTTTTATAGCCAATTTTTAATTTTAATATTTAACTTTTTCATATTTTTGAGCTATATCGAATTTGTGGACGCAGAGGGATTTGAACCTTCGACCTCATGAATGTGAATCATGCGCTCTAACCAACTGAGCTATGCGTCCTGATTATTTTAAAGCATTATCAATTGCCAAATTAACAAGTTTGTCTGCATGCCCGTTTCGCTCTCGTCGTACGTGCTTAAAGCTTATTTTTGAAAAATTTAAAGTTAAATTATAAACCTTGATAAACAATTTCGCTAAATCTTTATTTTTTACCTTATACTCTCGATTCATCTGCTTGACAATTAACTCACTATCCATAAACACTCTGACTTCTTTGGCACCTATTTTTTTCGCTTCAGATAAAGCCGCAATCAAAGCTTGGTATTCGGCTTGATTGTTGGTCGCCTTCCCAATGTATTTGGAAATTTCTTTTTCTACTCGCCCATCTTCGTCAGATAAAACCGCACCAATACCAGCTGGTCCAGGATTACCACGAGCGCCACCATCAGTATAAATAATTATTTTTTTCATTTATTTGCGTTTTTTATATCAATTAATTTAAGTTGAATTTTCCTGTTACCGTTAAACTCATTAAATTCTAAATAATAAGCAATGTCAACCCGATCACCTATTCTAAATTCTTTCCAATTATCCGCCTGGTTAAAGGCTATCGCCCAAAAACCGTTGAATCTAACTTTTACATGTTGACTCTCAACTCCCATTTCAATTTTATCCATAATAGTTAAATTTCGGCTAACAAATTTTGGTCGATTATTACCCTCGCCATGTGGCTCAAGCAATGCAAGCTGTTCAATTAAATCATCGTCAACTATCGATAAATCTAGCTCGGCCTCAAGAATAAGCTTGCGGTAAAGTTTAAAATTCACCAATTTTTCATGAGCATATTTTTTAATCGCTTTCGTAAAACCATTTAAATCTTTCTTGCTTTTTAAAGAAAAACCGCAAGCACCTTTGTGTCCACCAAATTTATCCAAAAATCTTTTATGCTTTTCAAGTGCTTCAGTTATATTAAACCCCTCGATACTTCTACCTGAGCCCCTGATGTCATCACCTTGACCGGTTATCACTATAACTGGTTTACCGTACTTCTCAGCTAATTTACCGGCCACTAAACCAACTACGCCCTCTGACCATCTTTGTTTACTGCTATCTTTGATGCTCGGTGACAACATAACTAAAATCCTGTCAGTCTGCATTTCTTTTTCAATTTCTTCCTGGCAAGCTCCTATTATTTCTCCAGTTATCTTTTGTCTATCTAAATTTTTATTATTTAAATCTTCGGCAATTTTTTTTGCCTTTATTTTATTTTTTGTAATTAACAACTCAAAAGCAGTGTTGGCATGCGCTAATCTGCCAGCTGCATTTAGTCGAGGCGCTATTTGCCAGGAAACATTCCAAGCACTTACATTCCTCTTGTTATCGCCTTGTGCTAAATCAATAAGTTCTTTTAAGCCTTTTCTTGTTTTATTGTTTATTATTTCCAAACCTTTTTCCGTCAAAGCTCTATTCTCGTTAACCAATTTGACACAATCGGCAATTGTACCAACCGCCACTAAATCCAAACATCTTTTCTCTAGTATTTCTTTTTGTTTACTCGTTAATTTAGCTTTTTCTATTAAGGCTTGGGCTAGCTTAAAAGCAACACCAACTCCGGCTAAATCTTTGTCAGGATAACTATCTGCCTTTGGATCAATAATCAAACAATCTGGCAAATCACCTCTGTCCGCAGGTGGTTCGTGATGATCAGTGATAACAATATCTAAATTTTTATTTTTTAAATATTCAACCTCCTCTTTATTACGAATACCAGTATCAACCGTTATGATTAATTTCGTCCTCAGATTACTAATCTCGTCAATAGCTTTTTTATTCAAACCATAGCCTTCACTAATCCTTTCTGGAATATAAACCTCTGTCTTGGCTTTAAGTGTTGAGAGAACCTCTACTAATAATACTGATGCTGTCACTCCATCAGCGTCATAATCGCCATAAACTACAATCTGACTACCTTTTTTTATATGTTTAATTATTAAATCAACTGCATCTGCCATGTCTTTGAATAGAAATGGATCCAAAATGTCTCGCCCATATTCTGGGTGCAAAAATTTATCGATTTCCTTTTTATCGATAATTCCCCTATTATGTAATAATTGTAAAACTATCTGATTATAATCAGATAGATTCTTGAATATTTTTTTTTCAATCAAAGGCAGTAGCTGCCATTTATAATCCATAATTTAATTTTTATATTCTACAAATTACATAAAAGCTACACCGACGCTCCACAAAACCATAGTAAAAATTACCATAGCTGAAATAAATACCCACACAATTCTCTGAATAGTTTTTTTCTTCATAAGCCAAGTTTTTTAGATTATAAAATTATAATTTTATTTTTTCAAAATCTTTATAAAAGCATCAGCTGGAATATCAACGTTACCTTTACCAGCAGCCATCATTTTCTTTTTGCCTTTTTTTTGTTTTTCTAATAATTTTCTTTTTCTTGACACATCGCCACCATACAATTTAGCTGTCACGTCTTTGCGCATAGCCGAAAGTCTTTCGGCGGCAATAATCTTTCCACCGATAGCTGCCTGTATTTTTACTACAAACATTTGTTTAGACAAAGTGTCTTTCAAAATTTTTACAATTTCCTTACCACGACGAAAAGCTTCATCGCGATAAACAATAACCGCTAACGCTTCAATTATATCCTCGGCTACTAGTATATCCATTTTTACCACATCAGCTGATCGATAATCATAATATTCATAGTTGATTGACGCATAACCTGAACTAACACTTTTTATTTTATCATAAAAATCAGTTAAAATCGCCGCCATTGGTATCTCGTAATGTAAAATAGCCCGATATTCATCTAAAAATTCTGTATTTTTATAAATTCCCCTCTTGTCCTGGACTAAATTCATAACTGCGCCCAGATAATCTTTTGGCGTGATAATATCAAGTTTAACCCATGGTTCTTCTATTTTTTCTATTTCGGTTGAATCAGGTAATTTTTGTGGATTACGAATAATTATTTCTTCTTTGTTTTTTTTAAAAACTCTATAAGCAACACTCGGCACTGTCACTATTAAATCTAAGCCGTACTCCCGTCTAAGACGCTCTTGAAATATTTCTAAATGAAGTAAACCCAAGAAACCACAACGAAAACCAAAACCGAGAGCTTCGGATTGCTCCGACTCATAAGCCAAGGAGGCATCATTTAGTTTTAGTTTAGATATAGCTTCCCTTAATTCTTCAAACTCGTTGCCTTCGCGAGGAAAAATACCAGCAAAAACCATTGGTTTAACTTCGGCATAGCCTTTTAATGGCTCTACTTCTTTAACTGATTTTTCCAGAGTTATAGTATCGCCAACTCGACATTCTCCAACCTCTTTGAATCCAGTCACTAAATAACCGATTTCTCCGGTGACTAATTCACCAACAGACCTATATTCAGGCTTAAATATGCCGACATCCAAAGCTTCACTTTTTGCCCCAGTTGTCGCTAATGCTATCTTGTCTCCTTTTTTTAAATTACCGTTAAAAATTCTTATGTAAGCAACTACCCCTCGATATTCATCATAGTTTGAATCAAAAATTAACGCCTTGAGATGACTGGTACCTTTGTCTTGCGGTGGAGCGGGTATATTTTTTATAATTGATTGTAGTATTTCCTTCACGCCTTGTCCGGTTTTAGCCGAAGCACAAATTATTTCTTCTGCCTGACAACCCAATAATTTAATTATCTCTTTTTTAGTCTGCTCAACTTGCGCTGCTGGTAAATCAATCTTATTAATAACTGGAATAACAAAAAGATTCTGTTCTAAAGCCAAATATAAATTAGCCAGAGTCTGCGCTTGAATCCCCTGCGTAGCATCAACTAAAAGAACTGCGCCTTCAACCGCCGCCAAACTTCGCGAAACTTCATAACCAAAATCAACATGACCAGGAGTATCAATCAAGTTTAATTTATAGCCATCATAATCCATACAGACAGGTTGTAGTTTGATAGTAATTCCTCTTTCTCTTTCCAAATCCATCTGATCAAGAATCTGTTCTTTCATTTTCCTTTTTTGAATCGTACCAGTAATTTCCAACATTCTGTCAGCCAAAGTAGAT
>CAZKKV010000033.1:0-6583 GCA_964553705.1 uncultured Gammaproteobacteria bacterium | reverse complement strand
CAGGCGCTCTATCCAGTTGAGCTATGGGTGCGTATAATTGCAAAAACTCCCTATTTTTAGGAGTTCAAAATTATACTAACATTATATTCCAAAAAAATCAAGGACTATTTTCTCAAAACTAAATAATAATTATATTTATCTCTATCCAATTTTTCAATCTTTAAATTAGCTTTTTTAACTATTTTTCTTAATTCTCTTTTGGTAAATGCGTGGTAATAACGCTTACTAATAGCCTCGCCTTGATTATTTTTCCAGTCAAAAAGTATATCGCCCATATCCATCTTGTTTTTCCCTAATAATTTCAACAAAAAATATTTAAACAAAATCTTTCTAAATCTTTTTTGACTCCACATATTCCAAGCCGTAATCACGATTTTGCCTGTCGAATTAATCTTATTTTTCATCTGCTTCAAAGCTGCCACTTGCAAATCTCTTCCTGGCAAATGGTGTAAAACTGCGATGGAAAAAACATAGTCGAAATTAATCTGTGGAATATTACCCAATTCCAAGATATCACCATAAACAAACTTTTTGTCTGGATGATTTTCTTTAGCTTTTTCTAATAATTCCTTACTGCTGTCAACTCCTAAATAATCTATCTGTTTATCGTCAAAAGCTTCAATCAATCGACCATTACCACAACCGACATCCAATACAGCGCTTCCTCCTTTTATTTTTTGACAATAATCTACCAAAACACCCCACAAAGGCATCAAATGTTTTTTTCTAGTCTCATTATATTTTCCTGCAATTTCTTCGTAATTACTTTTTACAATCTCTAATAATTCTTTTTGTATTTGTTTATTCATTTTATTACTAAATAATTCAAAATTATCTTCAAAGTTTCAAATATTTTATTTTACTCTTTCTTTTGCCATCACCAATTTTATCTCATCCCAACTATAATTATCACCCAACTCATCTTTAATCGGAGTTAATTTTTCTATGCCCATTTTTTTTATCACTTGCTCTATTTTCCTTTGCCTGTCTGGCTTCACTAATTTATTTATATCAATTGGTAACTTCTTTTCAATTAAAAAGCACAAGTGACCAACAACAGTATTTTCTTTCAAATCTCGTTCCTCAGCAATTTTTTTAACACTAAACCCTTTATTAAATAAATCAAAAGTTTCCAACTGTGTCAACTTCGTGCTGATTACTGACGTTGGCTTAACTTCTACGCCATACTCTTCTGATTTAAAATTCTTCTTTTTCGTAAAAGATTTTTTTTTGACACTTCTACTTCTCATAATTGGTCGTCCACCAGTTAAACATGTATCGCATTTACCGCAAGTTTTCGCTTCAATATCTCCAAAATAATCCAAAATATATTTCTGCCGGCAACCGATATTAAATATATAGTCTTCCATCAAGTCTAGTTTATTGTAAGCTTTTTTTAGTTTAAACGACAAAGCAACTTTATCAATTTCCAATTCTGATGAATCAATCCTTTTTAAAATATTTATTTCTGTACCCTTAAAAGGCGGCTGATATTCAACCATCTTTTGCTCTGACAATTCTCTAACCAATCTAACAAGACTTTCTTTTTTTATTCCAAAAATCTCTGCAATTTCTTCAAAATTAACTCGCCATCCTGTCTGTAGCTCGTTTGAATATTTGGTATATAATTTATCAAACAATTCAATCTTTTTTTTCGCTCTTGTGCCAAATAATTCCATTACTTTGGTAAAAGGAGAAATCAATTTTAAATATGCCTGCCCGCTTTGTTCACGTGAACGTTTGATATAGCCCTCTTTTTCTAAAATTTTTAAACCAGTACCAACGGCCATATCCGGCGCCTTATCAGACAACATAGTAGACAATTCAGCATAAGTAATCAAAACTACATCAGACTCATAGTTTAGAAGAGTCTCGTAAATTTCAATTACCATTTCTGGCGGTGGATTATCTCCTTTGATAAAAAATTCTTGCAGATGCCTATCACGTGAATTGTATAGTAAAAGACAAAAACTCGGTCGACCATCACGACCGGCCCGACCGGCTTCTTGATAGTAGGCTTCAATTGTCCCAGGCATATCATAATGAATAACAAATCTAACATTCCCCTTGTCAATTCCTAACCCAAAAGCGTTTGTAGCGACAATCACTTTGGCCTTACCTTTGGTGAATTGCTCCTGTATCCATTTACGATCACGAACATCCATGCCAGCGTGATAACTAACCGCTTCAATATTATTTTCCAAAAGTGTTTGCAACAATCCATCAGCTCTGGCTCTAGTGCTGACATAGATTATGCCCGTCTCATCTGGTACGCTAGAAATCGCATCCAAAACCATTTGCGGTTTTTTTGTTTCATTGGCGTGGATTACACCAAACTGTAAATTCGGCCGAGTAAACCCAGTAACTACTTGCTCTGGCTCAATTAAGTTTAATTGCTTGATAATATCGTCTCTAACTTCTGGTGTAGCGGTCGCTGTCAGAGCAACGATCGTCGGCTGACCAAGACTTTCGGCAATTTGACCGAGTCTCAAATAACTTGGTCGAAAATCATGTCCCCATTGGCTAATACAATGAGCTTCATCAATAGCCAAAATCTCAATTTTTATAGTCTGCAAATCATCAACAAATTCTTTATTGTAAAATCTTTCTGGCGCAATATATAATAATTTGTATTTATTAGTTTTTACTCCATCTATTCTCTCTTTGGCTTCATCTGGGCTGATTGATGAATTAATAAAAGTAGCTGGAATGCCAATTTTGTTCATACTATCCACCTGATCTTTCATTAAAGCGATAAGCGGAGATATAACCACTGTTACTCCATCCAAAACCAAAGCTGGCAACTGGTAGCAAAGCGATTTACCACCACCAGTCGGCATGATTACTAAAGTATTTTTACCAGCCAATATATTATCGATTACCTTTTCTTGCCCAATACGAAAACTATCATACCCATAGTGTAATTTGAGCAATTCTAAAAGCTGTTTTTTTTTATCTGAATTTTTATCCATATTATCTAAAAAATGTCTCTCTTCTAGTTTATCCCTATATTAAGCACTCGCTGACATTATCTTATCAGAGTATTCGCATTACTCAAAATTATAAGAAATAACACCTAAACGCTTGCCCGCCTCTAGAGGAATAGCTTAACTCTAATTAAGCAAAACACCAGCTATAATGCTGGTGATGTACTAATAAAGATCTCTAATACAAAATTTTAAATATTTTTTCTCTTATATAAATCCAGCGTGTTTTTCAATGCCATAGCAATCGTCATTGGTCCTACTCCGCCAGGAACCGGCGTGATATAACCAGCTTTTTCTTTAACAGACTCAAAATCAACATCGCCATAAACTTTTTTGCCTTGTTTAGTTATGCCAATGTCGATAACTACAACATCTTTTTTTATCATATCTTTTTTAATAAAACCGGGTTTACCAACTGCTGTTATCAACAAATCAGCTTCTTTTGTTTTTTGGCTCAAATCTTTATCGCCCAAATTGGTGATATAAATTTTACCGCCTCGACAGCTTAAAATTTGCCCCAAACTTTTACCAAAGATATCTGAATTAGCAGCTATACAAACGTTCTTGTCTTTTACGTCGAAATTAATACTTTTTAACATTTCTAAAACCGTACCAAAAACTGGTGGCATAATACACTCGGACTGACAAGATTTTAATAATTTTTCTAAATTATCAGGATGAAAGCCATCAACATCTTTTTTTGAATCAACCGCCAACATTATCGCATCAGTGTCTAAGCTATCTGGTAACGGTAATTGGACCAGGATGCCATCTATTAAAGCATCCTCGTTCAAACATCTAACCATATCTAAAACTTCTTGATCGCTAATGTTTTTCGGACATTTATACAAATGTGTATCAATACCAACTCTCTTGGCTTCTTTTTCTTTCAAGTTAACGTATAGATTAGAATCATCTCTGTCGCCAATCAAAATAATCGCCAAATTTGGTCGACGATTCAAGTCTTTTGAATCTTTACCTCCATTTAATTCAACAATTTCTTTTACTAACTTGTCTTTAATTTTATCTGCTAATTTTTTACCATCTATAATGTTCATAAATTACAAATTACAATATCTAAATTTCAAACAAATCCCAAATTACAAATTCAAATACTCAAAAACAATACTGTTAAATTTATTTTAATTTAATCGTTAAGGTTTACGATCTTTAAACTTTATAACTTTTCACTTTCTAGCTAAATACTCGGAATCGGAAATTTCAAACACATGCCTTCGACTTCTTTTTTAATACTATCTAAAATTTCTATTTCTTCACGATTAACAATTGCGCTATCTATCCACGTCACAATTTTTTTAATTTCCTCTTCTTTCATGCCTCTGGTAGTAATTGCTGGGGTACCGAAACGGACACCAGACGGATTCATTGGTGGATTAGGGTCGTTTGGAATCGTTGAACGAGAAACTGAAATCCCCACTCTCTCTAGTACTGATTCCGCATCTTTACCAGACAAATCCTTGCTGGTCATATCAACTACCATCAAATGATTATCCGTGCCGTCAGAAATTACTCTATATCCCAAATTCATAAATTCTTTAGCCATAATTTTGGAGTTAGCAATCACCTGTTTGGCATATATCTCAAATTCTGGTTGCAAAGCTTCACCAAAAGCAACAGCTTTAGCTGCCGTAATATGGTCATGCGGTCCACCCTGCATGCCAGGAAAAACCGCTCTATCAATCTGTTTAGCAAACTCTTCTTTGCACATTATTACCGCTCCCCTTGGTCCACGCAAAGTTTTATGAGTAGTAGACGACACTACATCAAAAATCGACACGGGATTATTCATCTGTTTGCCAGCAATCAAACCAGCAGTATGAGCAATATCAGCAAAAGTAAAAGCACCCACCTCATCAGCAATATCTTGGAATTTCTGCCATTCAATTTCTCGCGAATATGCACTGTAACCCGCCACAATCATTTTTGGTTTTTCACGCAACGCTACCTCGCGAACTTTTTCCATATCTATTTTACCTGTTTCTGAATCAACTTCATATTGAACAAAATTATAAAGCATGCCAGAAAAATTGACTGGATGACCATGCGATAAATGTCCGCCATGATCCAATCGTAAACCCATTACTTTATCACCTGGTTTCAGAAAAGCAAAATAAACTGATGCGTTAGCTGGTGAACCAGACAATGGTTGAACGTTGGCATGTTCAGCGCCAAAAAGTTTTTTCAACCTTTCAATCGCAATTATTTCTGCATCATCTATTATTTGATTACCACCATAATATCTTTTCCCTGGGTAACCTTCTGAGTACTTATTGGTTAATACTGTCGCCATCGCTTCCAAAACAGCTTTTGACACATAATTTTCCGAGGCAATTAGCTCCATTTCTTCTGATTGTCTTTTTATTTCTCGCCTGACAATATCCATGACCTCAGCATCATTCTCTTTTAAATTTTTATATTCCAACATATTTTTAGTTTAATAATCGTAATTTAATATTAGGTCAAATACCCCCGTCTGTCAAAATTATATATTCTTACAAAAAAATAAAAAAACAGCCGAAAAATAATCTTTACAGCTGTTAATATTTTTTAATAAACTCTAGTCTATAAAACCAAAATGCCTTAAAGCTGGTTTTACATTCGGACCTATGTCTTCTGGCAAATTATCAATGTCTAACCATTCTGTTTTTTCTACTTCCTTGCTTGCTTTTGGTTCTCCAATTCTTTTTGATAACCAATGCACTAAAATTATATCTGTTTCTTTTCCGTCAACTTTTTTGTTTACATACATTAAAAATGGTTTCTCATCTGCAATTTCTATTTCAATACCTAATTCTTCTTTTGCTCTCCTGATCGCAGTCTGCCTTAAATCTTCGTCTTCTTTTACTTCTCCGTCGCAAAACTTCCAAAAATCATCTTCACCATACTTATTTAATAACGCCTTGCCATTTTCTACTACAACTGGTCCTGAAGCAATAATAATTTTTTCCATATATTTTTATTAAATCTTATTATTTTATATGATAATTATAATTTTATTACTATTTTTTCAACCTCATAAACCTTTTGACTTTCAACTTTATAAACTTTTAACTACTTAATTTTTTCACCATATAACTCTCCTGTAATTTATAACCTAATTTTTTATAATATCCTCGAACGCCAACACCAGAAATTACTACCATTTTCTTAAAACCATTTTTCTGAGCGATATCTTCTGCTTCCGCCATCAATCTTTTACCTAGACCAATATGCTGAATTTTTTTATCAGAACCATTTGATGCCAATTCTCCATAAACATGTAATTCTCGAACAAAGGCTACTTTCTTTAAAACATTTGTCATTCTAGAACGAAACGATAAACTATTTTTTTCATCAATACTATCACTAGGCAATCTCAATCGACAAAAGCCAAACAAGGTTTTACTGTCCTTTGATTCATAACTAATAAAATATTCATCTCCGCCTGATGCTCTATATTGCACTGTTCTTAATTTTAAACCTTCAATCTTAAACTTTTTATCTCTGGCTTCACGACATCGAATACATTTACATTGAACACCTCTGTCTTGCATTATCTGTCGCAAATTAGTTATTTTGTTACCAGCTATAATCGA
>CAZKKV010000032.1:0-8358 GCA_964553705.1 uncultured Gammaproteobacteria bacterium | reverse complement strand
CTGGGTAGCTACCTCCGGTTTGGATAAACGCTGAAAGCATCTAAGCGTGAAGCCGTCTTCAAGATTAGGTTTCATAGGTTGGCGGAAGATGACCGCCTTGATAGGCTCTAGGTGTAAGCACAGCAATGTGTTGAGCCGAGGAGTACTA
Organism: uncultured Gammaproteobacteria bacterium; assembly: GCA_964553705.1. Taxonomy (GTDB): domain Bacteria; phylum Patescibacteriota; class Patescibacteriia; order Patescibacteriales; family GWC2-42-12; genus CAYXNZ01. Next base: position 8,210 of record CAZKKV010000032.1, on the reverse strand, counting down.
ATAAACCATTTGATTTTCCCACATTTTTGCTTTGAAATAGATAATTTACAAAAAAGTATAAACTAAAGACAGGTGCTGAGCATTATCAAAGCGATGTACGAGAGTTTTTTACCCTAACCTTTAAATGGGTACGTACGTTTGTAGCTGATGTTCAGCACTTTTACCTGTTTTTAGTTTATGCAGATAAAAACACCATCGTTCTGGTGGTTCTTGCAAAGAGGTCACACCTGATCCCATCTCGAACTCAGAAGTTAAGCTCTTCAGCGCCGATGATACTTGGGCCTGAGCCCTGGGAAAGTAGGTTGCCGCCAGAACAATGGTGTTTTTTTTATTTAATTATGCTATTATTAGGAAGGGTTTATTGATAACTTTTGGAGGACATGAGATGGCAGATCGGATTAACGAAGTAAGGAAGGCGCTTGAATTAATTTGGCAAAAAGCTCAAGCAGTTGGTAGGTGTTGGCAAAGAAGAAACAGCAAAGGTAATCCATTAGCCACCAGTCACATCACTTTTTTAAATGAGAAAGAAGCAGTAACGGTTTTCTATTGGCAAGGACAGCTTTGTTTAATTGAGTATCAAGTGGTTGCTAGAACTTCCTTGGGAGACGAGATTAAAGAAACGCTAAAAGAGGAGGGAATAAAAATTAATAATTATTAACCCCACCACCCCCCTTTTTTTTAAAAAAAATAAAAATATACACAAAAATTTTTTATGAAATGGGCATGGGTTATTATAGTCGGTTTATTTACTATTAGTTTCATGATTTATTCATTTATAGCCTATGGGTATTAGGCTGTTTTTTATTTGCTGTGTTTTTAAAATTTACGGAAAACATAGCTTATAATAGCTAATTTTAGCTATTTTTTTTATGTAAATAATTGACATTACTTCTGCTGGATGTATAATAGAAAGCAACATACTCTAAAAAAATGCAAAATAAAAATCAAAAAATAGTGACCATCGGCGGTGGGACAGGTAGTTTTACGGTTCTCTCGGGTTTGAAAAAATTACCATTAGAGATTACTGCCATAGTTAGTATGGCTGACGACGGCGGGTCATCAGGTTTATTGAGAGATGAACTAGGCGTTTTGCCACCAGGAGACATTAGGCAATGTTTGGTGGCGTTATCAAAGTCAAGCGATACAATGAGAGAACTTTTTAACTACAGATATAGTAATGGAGGCTTAACTGGTCATAATTTTGGCAACATTTTTTTATCAACATTAGAAAAAGTGACTGACAATTTTAACGAGGCCATAGTAGAAGCTGGAAAAATATTAAATATCAAAGGAAAGGTTGTGCCAGTAACTTTGACAAAAGTTAAATTAGTTGCAAAATTGATCAGCGGAAAAATTTTATTAGGAGAAAATCGAATAGATAAAGCTAGTTTAACTGGCTTGAAAAAAATATACTTGAAACCGAAGGCTAAAGTAAATCCCGAAGCCGTCAAAGCTATTCGTCAGGCGGATAAAATCATTATTAATCCAGGTAGTTTATATACTAGTATAATTCCCAATCTATTGGTTGACGGAGTGGTTCAAGCAATAATAGAAAGTAAGGCAAAAAGAATTTATATTTGTAACTTGATGAATAAAGCGGGGCAGACTGACGATTTTACAGTTTTGGATTTTTTAAGTAAAATAGAGGAATATTTATCACCAGGATTAATTGATTGCATAATCTATAATAAAAAAAGACCGGATAAATCTTTGTTAAAAAAATATTCCAGTGAAGGCAAGTTTGTCGAATTTAGCAACTTGAAAAGTCGAGAAAAAATAAAGTTTATAGGTGCGAATCTTTTGTCGACAAAATTTTTTAAACAAAAAAAAGGCGATAGGATAAAAAGGACTTTAATAAGGCATGATCCTGATAAAATTGCCAAAATAATTTATAAATTATAGATTTTTACTTAATTGTTTTTGTTTATTACTTTAAATAAAGAATAAAAAATAATATATGAAAAAAGTTGTGGTTTTAGCTGCCGGTAATGGTCGGCGTATGAATTCTGATTTACCAAAAGTTTTAGTCCCTCTAAAGGGCAAGCCAATGATTGAATATTTAATTCAGTCAATTATAGACTCAGGAGTAGATAAAAAACCAATAATAGTAGTTTCGCCTGATAATATAGAAATATTTAAAAAAGCTTTAGCTAACTATAATTGTATTTATGCTCTCCAAAAAGATCAGTTGGGCACTGGTCATGCGTTGGCTTGCGCTAAGGATTACTTAGCGAGAGCGGATAAAGTTATCAGTTTTTATGGCGATCATCCTTTTGTTAAAGCAGAAACAATAAAAAGATTAGCTGATAATTGTAGTGGAATTATAACTATGATGACGACAGAGGTTGAAAATTTTGATGGCTGGGAGCATAATTTTTTTCAATGGGGCAGGGTCATCAGAAAAAGCAGAGAGATTGAAGCAATTATTGAATTTAAAGATGCAAATGACGAGACCAAACAAGTTAAGGAAGTTAACCCTGGTTTTTATTGTTTTGATAATAGTTGGCTTTGGAAAAATATTGCTAAATTAAAAAATAATAATGCTCAGAAAGAATATTATATTACAGATTTGGTTAAAATGGCTTTTGAGCAAAAGCATAAAATAAATTCTATCATTATAAAACCGAAAGAAGCTATGGGTATTAATAACAAAGAAGAATTAGAGTTAGCTGAAAATTTGTTTTAGTAGTAATTGGTTTTTATATTTGGCAGTGTAAATAAAAGATAATGCAACAAGTTTTAGATTTACATATCCATTCAAAATATTCACGAGCTTGTTCACCTCAGCTTACTTTGGAAAATATTGATCAGGCTTGTCGAATAAAAGGCGTAGACATAATAGCGACTGGAGACTTTACTTTTCCGGAGTGGTTTTTTGATATAAAAAGTAAACTTGAAGAAACAAAGAAGGACTCTGGACTTTTCAGATTAAAAGAAGTTGAAAATGATAAGATTAAATTTTTACTTTCTACAGAATTAGCTTTGATTTATAAAAGCGGTGACAAGGCAAGGCGGATTCATATTATGGTTCATGCGCCGAGTATGGAAGCAGTTGAAGAATTAAATAAATTTTTAGATAAAAAATATAATATTCGTTCTGATGGTCGGCCTATTTTAGGTATGAGTGCTGTTGACTTAGTAAAACTATGCTTTTCAATTAATCCAAATTTTTTAATTTACCCGGCACATATTTGGACGCCGTGGTTTGCAGTTTTTGGTTCAAAATCTGGGTTTAATTCACTAGAAGAATGTTTTGGAGAATATACAGATAAAATTTATGCAATAGAAACTGGCTTATCTAGCGATCCAGAAATGAATTGGCGACTTTCGGCCTTGGACAGATTAACTATTTTATCAAATTCCGATGCTCATTCTTTGCAGAATATTGGACGTGAAGCGAATGTGTTTGATTTGGAAGAAATTTCCTATAAAGAAATAAGACAAATTATAAAAACGAAAAATTTAAATAAAATAAAATATACAATAGAATTTTATCCAGAAGAAGGGATGTATCATTATGACGGTCATCGAGATTGTGGAATTAGATTAACGCCAGCAGAAACAAAAAAACACCATGGTCTTTGCCCTGTTTGTAAAAAGCCCTTGACTATTGGAGTTTTAAGCCGAGTTGAAGAATTAGCGGATAAGCCGTTGAATATTAGACCAGATGGGGCAATTGATTTTAAAAAATTAATTAAATTAGACAAAATTATTGCTGAAGCAATAGGGGTCAAAGCAAGAAACTCAAAGAGAGTTCAGCAAGAATATCAGAATTTGATTAGTCGTTTCGGTAGTGAATTAGAAATTTTAAGCAGTTCAGACTTGAAAAAATTAACAGCTTTAGTTTCCCCACAGATTATTGAAGGTATCAGGAGAGTGCGTAATGGCGAATTAACAATAGAACCGGGCTTTGATGGTCAGTACGGCCTGATAAAAATTTTTAGTGACGAAGAAAAAGCTTTTTGTAAACAAAAAACTTTGTTTTAATATAACAAAACTCCACACTTTCAATTTCAACGTTTATAAAAACGCAAGTGTGGAGTTTTGTGGTTTAAAATAGTGAGTCCAAAGTTTATTTCTTTTTTCTCTTAGCAGGTTTTCTTTTTGCTACCTTTTTCTTTGGAGCAGCTTTTTTCTTAGCAGGTTTTCTTTTTGGAGCAGCTTTTTTCTTAGCTTTTCTTTTTACGGCCATATCATTCACCTCCTTTCATGAATGTTAGCTTGTAAAATTTTACAAACTTAACGGTTTAAATTTATAAAAAATTTTTATACTTTAATTTTAACAAATTTTAACAAATTTAACAATGTTTTTTAGAAAAAATTTTTAATAAAAAATTTTTAATTATTTTAAAAATAAAAAATAATTTTTAATAGTTATTTTTTTGCAAAAAAAGTTTTTTATAACAGCTTTTTATTTTTTTACGCGCATAATTTAAAATTACTGTTGGCGGTCATTACTGTCGGCAATTTTATTTTATTTTGATAATTTTTTGCTAATATTATAGTTATTTTTGATATAAGTCTTGACAATACATTCAAGCTGTGCTAGTATTAAAAATCGCGTAATTATACTTTGAAAATAAAAGACCGATTAAAACGGGCTGGTACGACAAGCATGGGGATTTGTTGATAGGATTATATTTGGTACCCACTAGATTTTTCCTAGCGACGATTTTCTTACCTGCCCGTTTTAATCGGTTTTTATTTTTTTATTTATTTGTGGATAAATAAATTAGTAAAAGAAATTAATTTTGTTTTTTTATTTCCGTTGTTGAAGCAGTATCACTTTTATTAATTTGACTTGGGTCAGATAATTTTTCAACTCCAATTAGACAGACCTCTTGCCATGGAACATAATGTGAAGAGAATCTCTCTTCTTTTATCTCGCCGTTTTGATAAACAACTTTATAATCAAAATAAGCATCCGCTCCATTGTGGGCATGTTCAGTGCATTTTTTTTCTCCCAAAGGTAAATCTAGAGTCTCGATATATTTTGTCGGCCCTGGTTTTGTTATGTTGTGGATTATGGGTTCGGTTTTAGTGACGACTCGTCCGTCTCTCACTCCCCAAAAATCAAAATAAATATCGTCGCCATTAATTCTGGATTGAATTAATATATAATAGTCAGAATCATTTATAAATTTAAAATCAGGCCAAGGGCTGTAAATTGTTGCATCAGTACCGGCTGGTTCATAATATGACACTCGATAGGAATGGTTTCTTCTCATGGTTATGGGTAGTCCGCTATCCAAGACTGTCCTAAATAAAGTGGTGCCGATTTGGCATAATCCGCCACCGTATTCTGGTATAGTTTTACCTTCTTTAATTACTAGTTCTGGTAGATAACCAGTTGAGGCATCAATTGTTCCCAAGGCGCTATTCAGTGAAAATTCTTGTCCAGGGTTAATTAAGAGTCCACTAAGAGCGTCAGCGCCAGTTTTGATATTGTGACGTCGATTAGCTGGCGATCCAACAAAATTTGAATGACCAGTCCCGATAATTTCTTTAATACCGAAGTCATTAATATTTTCTGTAGTGATATAGCTTTTTTCCTCTTTTATAATTAAATTAATCTCGGTCTGTTTGCTTAATATCGCTTTATTTTCAAGTTCAGTAAAAGTTAATTCTTTATTTAATTTTAATCCATCTTGACTCGCTTGAAATTCTATGACGCGTCCATTTTTTATTTCAAACTTTGCGTTTATCGGTTCTTTGTTTATTTCTGTTTCTATTGTTTCTTCTAGATATTTTATCACTTTTTGTTTATCAAAATTAACATAAATTAGATCGTCATTTTCTGCTTCAGAATTTTTTGCCAAAATTAACCAATCGACAATTTGATTTGTATCAACCTGCCATTTGAGATCACTGAATTTAAATATATAGGGCTGGAGTAATAATATATCCTTTGTTTTTTTGAAGATATTTAAACAATCTTTTTTATAAATTGTGGGATAATCGGTCTCGGATTTAATTTCTATCGGAGAATTGTTTAAACTAGCAAATTTTTGTCTTAATTCATTCAGGCCAACAGAATAATTAATAATTTTGCCATATTCTTCGGGAATGATTTTTATTGAGTTTTCGTTTATTAAATTTTTATCTAATATTTCTAACTTGGCATTTTGTGCTGGCTGTTCAGAGCTACTTAATTGGTTTTTTAAATTTTCAATTATTTTTTCCTGATTAAACTCGGTTTTTATTAATATTGATTTTTTAAAAATCAGAGCTTGCAGTTGATTAAGATAATCAATAAGAGGATTATTGTTGCGACCGAAATTAAAAGCTTCGTTAATAGCTGTTTGAGTATCAAAACTTATTATTTGATAAGCCAATCCGCCATCGACTGAAGCTACCAAGGGAAAAACTTTTGCTTGTTGATTTTGGTAATAAAAAGTCGCTCCCTCCTGGCTGATGTCATCAACGTATTGATTAATCAAAATTTTTGTTTCTTCCTCTGTTAATCCTCCTAGTTTTATTTCTCCCAGATTGACTCCTTGATAAATTTTATCTTGGTAAATTTTTTCGTAAACAAGCAGCGATAACCAAATAATGAATATTAAAATAAAAAAAATGATCGCTGTCATAAGCAACCATCTTGGAAATAGTTTTTTAATATTGAAGCTTACCATAGGTTTATGGGGTAACATCTAATAATTCATTGAGAATAACTTTTGCTTTTTTTATATTTTTTTCTTCGTGCTCCGTGTCGGTTAAAATTTCCATAATCAAGACGGAGCCTTTAGTTATTCCTGTGGGCAGTTTTTCTAAGGGCAAAACAATAGACGTGTCGTTATCTAGGTTTAAAATTGCATTACCTTCGGTAATTTGATCAACGGTTGCTTTTATAATCATGATACTTTGAATTATTTTTCTTTTACTCTTATGTTTATTTGTTTTGAGCTTTTTGCTTTTGGCAGAATAATAGTCAGAACGCCGTTTTCTAATGAAGCGTCGATTTTTTCTGCTTGCACTTCAACTGGCAATATAACCGATCGAGAAAATGCGCCCCAATAGCATTCTCTATAAAGATATTGATTTTCTTCTACTTTTTCAGTGTCTTCGCGCTTTCCTCTAATTGTCAGCATATCGTTATTGATAGATATATCAATATCTTCTGGTTTAACGCCAGCAATAGTAGATTTAACGATTAGTTTGTTTTGTTTTTCATAAACATCTATAGATAATTGACCTTCTTCGTAATTGGCTTCATCAAGCCAATCGTTTTCTTCAGACTCTGATTCGTTTGATATAAATGAGTTTTCGTAGTTTTCCCCATCAATATCGTTATTTTCTTGATTATCTTTGTTTTCGTCAATGCCAATAATTTTTTTAAAGAGATTCGACATATAATTTTTTAGGTTTATTTTTATAAGTGATTTTATTATAAAAATAATAAAGGATTTTGGCAAGTAAAAAACGCATATTTAAAAATTAAATTATATGCGTTTTTTTGGTGGACGCGACAGGATTTGAACCTGTGACCTCTACGATGTCAACGTAGCGCTCTAACCAACTGAGCTACGCGTCCTAAATTTTAATTTTAATTTTTACATCTCTACGATGTCAATCCTGAGCACTTAAGACTCTAACCAACTGCCTGCTCGACCATTTGCGAAGCAAGCTGGGCGGGAGCTACGCATCTATTGTTTGTTTTTATAATACAACATTTTTTCTAGTGCGCCCAGATGGACTTGAACCATCGACCCCTCCGGTAAACCGGAGTGCTGTCTACATGAGCGTGTTTGTCTCAAAATATCTGTTTAACGATTTTATTATATTTTCTACTTTCAATTTTTCTTTTTGTTTTTTTATATAATATTCAATTTTTCTAGCTTCATTAATATCCCCTACATTTATAATTAAAATACATTTCCACGGTCGATATTGTTGTGTAAAATCACACCTTCCTTGGTTATGTGCGTTTATTCTTTGGTTTGGATTATCCGTAGAACCTAAATATCTTTTTTCGTTTTTTAAACTTTCTAATAAATAAATATAACCGTTCATAAGTGCGCCCAGATGGACTTGAACCATCGACCCCCGGCTTATAAGGCCGGTGCTCTAACCACTGAGCTATGGGCGCTTGTTTTGATTTGGCGCACAGATAAGTTTTTATCGTTGACCCCTCCGGTACAACCGGAGTGCTATCTAACCACTGCTTGTCCTCCGAAGCTTTAGCGTAGGCGGAAGCTATGGGCGCTTGTTTT
>CAZKKV010000031.1:0-8728 GCA_964553705.1 uncultured Gammaproteobacteria bacterium | reverse complement strand
AACCTATAGTGTTATCGGACAAGGCATGGTTGAAGGCTTTTTGAATACTTCTCTGGCTGAAAGGAAAGAGTTTTTTGATGAAGCAACCGGCGTTAAACAATTTCAAATCAAGCGAGACTATTCCCTGAATAAATTAGCCAGCAGTTACGACAATTTGCACCAAGCGCAAATGCTTTTGTCCGAAATTGAACCAAGAATTAAAAGCTTAACTAGGCAAGTTAACAGATTGAAAAAAAGAGATGAAATAGAGAACGAATTAAAGTCTCTGCAATTGAATTACTACGGAAAAATTTGGCACGAAATCAACAACAAATTTAACGACCTCAACAAGGAACTGCTTGAATTTGAAAAAAACAAATCAGACAAGGAAAAAAAATTAACACACCTAAATCGAGAGCTTGAACAAATTGAACAGGAAAGTAAAACAAATACCGATTTTGAAGTTTGGCAAAATGATTTAATAAAATTACGCGATAAAAAAGAAAAAATTTCTAACGAATTAGTCAGACTAGAAGCTCAACTGGAAATTAGACTGGAAGCTAGTGGCAAATTTGATTTATCATGGCTAAATAGCAAAAAAAATGATTTAATCAGAGATGTTTCTTCGGTTGAGGAAGAAATTAATATGCTAGAAAAAAATATCGCTAATGAAAAAAGTCAATTAATCGGCATTGAAGAAAATAGACGAATAATTAATGAAAAAATTAAATCTTTAAACCAAAATTTAATAAAATACAACTCTTCTTTTGATAACGATGATTTTCAAAAGATAGGGCAAAAACTCAACGGCTTAATTGGGCAATTGGAAATAGCGGAAAATGAAAATGATTTATCCATATTGAAAACATTAATAAAAAAAATTAAAGAAGAAATAAAAAAACTCGTTGATTCTTCTGATTTGCCAGACCAAAAAATTGATTTGAATGAAATACAAGAAAAACTAGTAGCTTTAACAAATGAGAAAGAAGAAATCACCACTAAGATAAATGAAAGTAGCTTCAGGATATCAGCGAGATCAGAAAGGGTTAATTTGTTAAAAGAAAAATTAGAAAAAGCCAACAATGAACTAGAGCAAATCAAAAACAAATTAAAGCAATACGAAAAATCTGAAAATTTACCTGAAACTGATGATAAAAAATTGCGTCAAGAATTAGCCGAAACCGAAACTGCCATAAAAAAAATAAACAACGATTTAAATTCATACAATACTCAAGAAAAAGAAAAAAGAAACAAGCTTTTCGCTTTGCAGAAAAATATCCAATCCTTGCAGATTGAAATAAACGAATCAACTAACCGATTAAACGACACGAAAATAAATTCAGCCAGACACGAAACCAAACTGGAAGATTTGGAGATTGAAATCAGACAAAACTTTGGAAACTTGAAGGATATAAAACAACATCACGTTGAAAATGCGATTGATGCAACGATTGCCATTGAAAAAATAAACTCCCTAAAAAAACAAATTGATCAAATTGGCGGAATTGATCCAGAGATTGACAAAGAATACACTAAAACAAAAAAACGTTATGATTTTCTGCTTAGCCAATCTAGTGACTTGAACGACGCCATTAATTCTTTGGAAAAAATTATAAAAGAATTGGACGCAATAATAAAAGAAAAATTTGATAAAGAATTTAAAAATATTTCAATTAAGTTTGAAGAGTATTTCAAAATATTATTTAATGGCGGATCAGCGAAAATTATCAAAGTAATAGCTGATGATAATAAAAAGCAAAAAACAGAGACTGAAGAAGAACTGGAAGAAAAAATCGAGACTGAAAAAACTGATTTAAAAAGTATTAAATTTTTACAAAAACATAATGCCACTGGTCTAGCTGGTATTGAAATCCAAGCCTGTCCTCCAGGCAAAAAAATAAAATCTATCACCATGCTGTCTGGCGGTGAAAGAGCTCTAACGGCGATTGCCTTAATCTGCGCTATTATCAATTGTAATCCCTCGCCTTTTGTGGTCCTAGATGAAGTTGACGCCGCTCTGGACGAAGCCAACTCTGAAAGATTGGCAAAAATTCTAGATGATTTATCACTTAAAACACAATTTATAACTATCACTCATAACCGCGCGACTATGCGCCGAGCCAACGTACTATACGGTATCACTATGGGTAACGACGGCGTATCAAGACTTCTGTCTATTAAATTAGACGATACAAAATAAATTACCTCAAACTACAATAAGTAGTCGTTTTTAAAATTTTATTTATTCTTTTTTATGTCTTCAAAAATATTTTCTGCCGCCGTCACTGGACTGGAAGCAGAGTTAGTCGAAGTTGAAGCAGATACTATAAGCGGCCCCTTGGGCGCTTTTTCTATTGTCGGTTTGCCAGACGTGGCAGTTAACGAATCAAAGGAAAGAGTCAGAGGAGCAATCAAAAATTCTAACCTATCTTTTCCCAAAACAAAAGTGACGGTCAATCTAGCACCAGCTGATTTGCGCAAGCAGGGACCAAGTTATGATTTACCAATTGCTGTTAGTATCCTAATCGCTACCAAAAAAATCTTTGTTGAAAATTTAGATAAAAGTCTCTTCGTCGGCGAATTAGCTCTTGATGGTCAGCTTCGACCAATCAATGGCATCCTACCAATAGCCATTGCCGCATTAAGACATAATATTTCAACCTTGTTTTTGCCCAGAGAGAACGCCGCTGAAGCTAAATTAATAGAAGAACTTGAAGTTATCCCAGTAAACAATTTAACCGAATTGATTAATCATCTGCAAGGTATAAGTATTATCCATTCTCAGATTTATCGTAAATTTGATTTTTCCAACCAAGACATTGAATTTGATATGTCTCATGTTCGAGGACAAGAACACGTCAAACGAGCTATGGAAATTGCCGCCGCTGGCGCCCATAATATGCTCATGTCCGGACCACCTGGATCAGGCAAAACTCTGATAGCCAGAACTATGCCGTCAATTCTACCTAATCTGACACTAAGTGAGACTCTGGAATTAACAAAAATATATTCAGTAGCTGGGAAATTACCAGCTGGCGTTTCTCTGATGACCTCTCGACCATTCCGTTCGCCACACCATACCGCCTCTGGCGCCGCTTTGGTTGGCGGAGGTACTTGGCCAAAACCAGGCGAAATTTCATTAGCGCATCGGGGCGTTCTTTTTCTTGATGAATTCGCCGAATTCCCCAGAGCAATACTAGAAAATCTTCGCCAACCACTTGAAGACAGTGTAATTAACATTAGTCGAGCCGCCAGCACTCTATCTTTTCCAGCAAAATTTATTTTAATCGCCGCCATGAACCCTTGTCCTTGTGGCTACCTCGATGACCAAGGCAAAAACTGCATTTGCTCGTTATCGCAAATAATAAATTATAAGAAAAAAATTTCCGGCCCGATTCTTGACCGAATTGATTTACATATTGAGGTACCTAGATTAAATTTTGAAAAACTTTTGACTACTGAGAGTTCTGAAAAATCTGAATCAATCAAAAAACGCACAGAAAAAGCGCGAGCAATTCAAAGAAAAAGATTTACTGATTTAAACCTAATCACAAATTCTGAAATGAGCTCAGAAACCGTTAAACGCTTTTGCCAATTAGACGCCCCTTCTACTAGTCTTTTGCGCAATGCTGTCAATCAAATGCATTTGTCAGCCAGAGCTTATTTTCGCATTTTGAAACTGGCTCGCACTATTGCCGACCTAGCTAGTGAAGAAAAAATATTAGTTAACCATATTGCCGAAGCTCTGCAATATCGGCCAAAGGTAGAATAAATAGATTTTAAACTAAAACCAGCTTGTGTTATAATGATTATAGGATAAATTTATTGTCATTTTTACTCTTAATCTTACCTATCTAAATAATCTATATATGAAGAAAAAACTATTTATTTTATCATTATTATTTACCTTTATTTTGACCTCTGGTTTTGGTTGCAAATTAGTTGATAAAACAACACAAGAAGCAATGATTCCAGTTACCCTTGAATATTGGCGTGTTTGGGATGGCCCAGATGCTTTTGCAGAAATAATTGCTAACTATAAAGCTATTCATCCTTTTGTCACTATTAATTACCGAAAATTGCGCTATGAAGAATATGAACAAGAATTACTAGACGCCCTGGCAGAAGACAGGGGTCCAGACATTTTTGCTTTACACAACACTTGGATTAGAAAATACCAAAGTAAAATCGAACCCATGCCAACATCAATTACGATGGCTTATCCGATTACCAAAGGTACACTCAAAAAAGAGGTTGTTCCTGAAATGCAAACCACAAAAAGCATTACTTTAAAAGAAATAAAAAATAATTTTGTTGATGTAGTTTATGACGATTGCGTTATAAAAGAATTTGATCAAGAAGCAGAAAAAACAAAAGAGCAGGTTTGGGGTCTGCCTCTGGCAGTTGATACTCTGGCCACCTTTTACAACAAAGATTTGTTAAATAACGCCGGTATCGCCGAACCGCCAAAATATTGGAACAGTCAATTTCAACAAAACATAAAAAAGCTAACCAAACAAAATACTAGCGGACAAATTATCCAATCTGGAGCTGGTCTGGGCGGAAGCACCAATATTGAACGATACAGCGATATCTTGTCTATCCTGATGATGCAGAATGGCGCCACTATGACAGATGATGCTGGAAATGTTACGTTTGATAAAATTCCAGAAAATTTTAAAGCCCAAAAGTATAATCCTGGCATTGAAGCTTTGAGATTTTATACTGATTTCTCCAGTCCGTCCAAAGAAGTTTATTGCTGGAACAACAAAATGGAAAATTCGTTAAATCTCTTTGCTCAAGGCAAGCTAGCAATAGCCTTTGGCTATTCCTATCATCTGCCAACTATCAAAGCGCAAGCACAAAAATTGAATTTCGGCATTGCCAAACTTCCACAAATAGAAGGCAACCCGCAAAGTATTAATTTCGCTAATTATTGGGTTGAATCAGTTTCTAATAAAAGTAAAAACACCGATGTTGCCTGGGACTTTATTCAATTTGCCACCAAAGCTGAACAGGCAAAAAAATATTTAAGCGTAGTAAAAAAACCAACTGCCCTTCGCTCCTTGATTGAAGGACAGATTGACGATATGGATATTGGTATTTTTGCCGAACAAGTTCTAACCGCTGATTCATGGTATTGCGGCAAGGATTATAATGCGGCAGAAAAAATAATAGCTGATATGATTGATAGCGTGATCGCTGGACAAGACAAAATAGAAAATATTATTTCTCTGGGCGCTAAAAAAATCCAACAAACTATAAATTAACAATTATTTAAAAATAAACTTATGTCAGCCAAAAAATATTTCCTCATTTTAATGTCTATTTTGGCTATATTTTCTGCCACTGCCTGTCTAGCGATAGAGCCTCTGCTGGGCGACAGTAAAATATCCGACAGAGTAGCTTCAGGCACTCTTACACTTAACGACTTTACTTTAACGGCTGTACTTGCATCAAATATAATATTAGGCATTGTCGGTTCTTTGGCTCTCTTAGCTTTTATCGCTGGCGGATTAATGTTTCTCTTGTCTGGTGGTAATACTGAAAGAGTCGCTCAAGGCAAACAGATTATATTCGGCGCAGTCATTGGTCTGGTAATTGTTTTTGCTAGCTATGCGATAATTCAATTTGTCTTCACTACTCTTGGTATCACAGGGGGCTGGGCAACCAGTGGTTGGTTTAACTAAATAAACAATGTTTAAATTCTCAAAAATCTCTCCAGAAAACGAAACTTTAGCTCAAAAACTAAAAAGAGCCAGGCGAGCAAAAAAAATCAGACTGCCAGATGTGGCTAAAAAATTGAATATCAACCTAAAATATTTACAAGCGCTAGAAAAAGGCAAGTACGACAACATCCCAACCGGTGTATATGGAAAAAATTTTTTAAAAGAGTATGCTTGGTTACTTGGGCTTGACTGTAATAAGCTAATCGATTTATATCAATCAGAAAAAGAAAATCTGTCTCCAGCGGACGACCAAATAATATTTTCTAATCAGATTATAAAAAAACACCAACTATGGACCATCCCAAAAATAATAAAAAACTCGCTGATTGTACTAATTATATTAATCTGCTTTGGCTATTTGGGCTTTTTATTAAAACAAGTGCTATCGCCACCCGAGCTTTTTCTATATAGCCCCGAAGAAAATCTGATTACTGATAGCCAAACTGTCTCCGTAATCGGAAAAACAGAACCAGAAGTCTATCTGACAATCAATGAAGAATTGGTTCTGGTTGACACTGAAGGTAATTTTTCTAAAATTGTAAATTTAAAAAAAGGAGTTAATATAATTCAAATAATTTGCAGTAAAAAATACGGTCGTAACGAAGCTGTTACTAGACATATTCTATTTGAATAGCTACTTGCATTATTGATAAAAATAGTTTAACATTAAATAATCAGGAGGTTAGGATAACCTCTTTTTATTATTTAATATTAGCAATAATATGACTGACAAAATAAAATCTGGAGCAATTAAAGAAACTAATGAAAAAATGAAAGCAGCTGAATCAGCGATTGAACAAATCAAAACTAAATTCGGCGACGGCTCAATAATGAGATTCGGCGAAACCGTCAGGTCGGATGTTGATGCTGTTTCGACCGGTTGTTTATCTCTAGATGTCGCTTTGGGCATTAATGGTGCACCACGAGGAAGAATTATCGAAATTTTTGGTCCAGAAGCTTCTGGCAAAACCACGCTAGCGCAACATATTATAGCTGAAGTACAAAAAGAAGGTGGTATTGCCGCTTTTATCGATGCCGAACATGCGCTTGATCCTGAATATGCCTCTAAAATCGGTATCAACATTAAAGAAATGTTAATCAGCCAACCAGATACAGGTGAGCAAGCTTTGGAAATACTAGAAACTTTGGTTAGATCCAATGCAGTTGATGTAGTAGTCGTTGATAGTGTCGCTGCCCTAGTACCACGAAAAGAGATAGAAGGCGAAATGGGCGATTCACACATGGGACTGCAAGCTCGCCTAATGAGCCAGGCTCTACGTAAACTAACTGGTATTGTCTCTAAAACAAAAACGGTTGTTATTTTTATAAACCAAATCCGAATTAAAATCGGTGTTTTCTTCGGTAACCCAGAGACAACCACTGGTGGCACCGCTCTAAAGTTTTATTCATCAGTCAGGATAGAAGTCAGACGTGCCGCTCAAATAAAACAGGCTGACAAGATAATAGGTAATCGCGTTAAATGCAAAATCGTTAAAAATAAAGTTGCCGCCCCTTTCCGCGCCTGCGAATTTGATATTATGTATAACGAAGGAATATCAATCTCCGGCGATTTACTTGATTCGGGCGTTGTCTATGGTGTAGTTAGTAAATCCGGCAATTCCTATTCTTTTGGCGACATTAAACTCGGTGTTGGACGAGAAAATGCTAAGAGATTTTTGCGAGCTGACAAAAAATTGATGGCAGAAATAAGAAAAAAGATATTATCAGAAGTCAAAGCTAAAGAAGTGGAAGAATAACCCCCATCCCAACCCTCCCCCGCTCCTTTCACTCACGGGAGAGGGGGAACAAAAAAAATGGCAGAGTCAACTCTATTTGAGTGCTCTGCCGTAATTCGTCTTCTTACTTTGTTTTTGTTTTCTTTTTTTTCTTTTGTGTTTCAGGGTCTGTTTTTTCAACCGGCCCACCGCCAGCTCTCATGATTACAGAGGCATGACTAAATATTACTCCCCCAATAATCCCTCTGCATAACCGACACGTTCCTCCACAGCCACAATCTGCTGCCATCTTTTGTTTCCTCCTCCCTTATTTTTTAACATTTGAACTTTAACAAAATTTTGTTTTAAAAGCAAGAGAAGGTTGATTTAAAAAAAGAGGCAGAACAATATTCTGTCTCTTCGAAAATATTTAATATTATTTACTACAATTTCTGGATTGCGGGTCAAGCCCGCAATGACAGTAGTGGAAAATAACCCCCACCCCAACCCTCCCCCGCTCCTTTCACTCACGGGAGAGGGAGTATAAAATTAACCCCATCCTAACCTTCCCCTTGCCAAGGGGAAGGGAACTTTAACCCCCTTAATCCTCCTTTTGGAGGGGGATTTTTGTATTATCTATAATAAAAAAACCAAAAACCGAGCACAAAGACTCGGTTTTTGTAATAAAAATATTTTAAAAGTTATGCTCGTTCAACGTATTCGCCAGTGTCGGTATTTATTCTAATAACATCACCTTCATTAACAAACATCGGTGCGTTAATTTCTGCTCCAGTTTCCAACTTTACTATCTTGGTAACATTGCCCGCAGAATTTCCTTTGACTCCTGGTGGCGCACTGACAACCTTTAGCTCCATCTTAATCGGCAAAGCCAAAGATACTGGTTTGTTATTAAAATACATTATATCAACGTCGGTACCATCTTTTAAAAATTTCATTTTATCTCCAACTTGATCAACTGGCAGACTAAATTGCTCATATGTCTTGTTATCCATAAAATAAGCCTCTACCTCATCTCGATATAAAAAATTCGCTTTTTTCTGCTCAGTTACCGCCTTCCCAACCTTATCATTTCCCTGAAAAGTCTTTTCTAAAACTGAACTATTTATTAAATTTTTTAATTTGGTTTTTAATACAGCTCCACCTCGCCCCATTTTGTGATGATCTGCTTTTATAACTATATAAGGCTCTCCAGAAACCTCAATTAATCGGCCAATCTTTATCTCGTTCAAACTAAACATAAACCAATTTATTTTTTATTATTAGTAAAAGGCAAGAGTGCCATAA
>CAZKKV010000030.1:0-8799 GCA_964553705.1 uncultured Gammaproteobacteria bacterium | reverse complement strand
TATTGTATGCTCTTTGTCTAGCTTGTTCCGTTATTTTGTTTTTTAATCCTTTTTTACTAACACCTTTTTCTTGATCTTCCATGCAATTAATTCTTTTGATGTGAAGCTCCACTACGACTTCATTCATCTTGCTATAATTCAAAAATGGCTGTAACTCAAAAAATAACTTCTTTATTTCATGAAGGTCAAGGTGGCAATCGCTTATTCTGTCTGAAGTAAATTCAAACAGTTTAAGTAAATCGTCAGACTTAAGCTTCTTTGCCACTTCCCGATTTAAAAATGGCAATAAATTTTTCAAAATATTACTCATCTCCCCGTAATTCGAGCTTCTGCTTTCATCAAAATTGGAAAACAGTAGCGAGCGACAAAATATTTCAAACAGTTCCCCTCGCTCCAAACATCCTACAGGCAAATCACCAGTAAAAAATTTCTGTATCCTTTTTTCTCTTTCCTGATTCTCTTCCATTATGTCCTCCCCCTTATGTTGTCAAATAACAATTTTTTACTTCATTTTAAAATAACACATTTATAATGTCTTGTCAATAAAAACCCCCAACTAACACAATGTGGGTCGGGGGGGGGTAAATCGTTTGAATACTTATCGTCCCATCTTTCTGTCTGTTTCCTCAACATAGGACGATCCGAGATAATCAAGCCTCCGTTCAATAGTCTTTTTCATTTCCAGAGGGACACTATCGCTTGCCAGCAAAAAAGCTGCTGCACAGGTGATAATATTTTGCTCACCCATGACGATATCTGTTAAAAATTTTTGGATTAATCCTGTGCTATTTTTACCTTTTACGAGCACTCTTCCCATGGAAATAATAGCTGCAACCATGTTTTTATGCGCTTCCTTGTATTCCTCAATTGCATCTTTATCTGTAACCATAACATGCCCTCCTCTTTATATTTTTAATATGCTTTTAAAAACATATAAACATACTACATTTTTTAATTTTTGTCAAGAAAAAGCCCGACCAAATAATGATCGGGCAGTTATAAATCACAAATTCATGTTCGTATCCCTATTATTGACGCTACTGTTTTAACGTCTTTTTTGTAATCCTCAGGGATATCGTCGTTCATCTTTATTCCATTCAGAACAGCAATAGTAATGTCTCTACTGCCAACCACAAACAAAGACAAAAACTCCATCACTTCATCTCTTGGAGTCGTAGTGGCAGCAAGTTTTTTTAATTTCTCTCTTAATTTTTGTTCAAGTTCCATGCATTCTTCCAATAATCCTTTTTCTGCCATAATATTCCCTCCTTTGTAAAAAATTTGCGAAAAGAACAAAATTATATAAACTACTTTCAAATTTAAAAAAATTAATATTCTGGCGCTTCAACTGTTGACAAACTATTCTGCGGATTAGGTGTCTCTCTAACAACGAAATCGTCATCATTCCTGTTTCTGTCTAAATTGTTTCCCCTGTCTTGATAATTGTCTTTATCATTAGAAAGCATTTGCACTATGTTTAATCTTTCTATACTATAACCCTCTTTATAACCAAACAGATTTTCTGCCCTGCCTTCAGAAACTTCCGCGTCTCCCCAGCCAACAATATCAACTATTTCCCCGCCACTAGTTTTTCTCAGCCTAGCCCAGCCATTATCGTCTGTCAAGGTCATGGTTTCGGTATAATCAGGTGCTGGCCATGTCTCGTTATCTGGCACCCACTCACCTGAAGTTTGGTCACCGACAAAATAAAATCCATAAGCGGGAATTATTGCGCCATCGGGCAAAGTAATGTCAGCATCCTCATCTGATTTTGTATCAATCACCCAACCACTAATATTGATATTATTCTCTGAAGGATTGTAAATTTCTATCCACTCGCTACCGTTGTTTATTTCATTAATATAAATTTCGCTAATTACTGGGTAAAAATGAATTTCTGCTATCAAACCTTCATGCCATTCGCCAATATTACCAGTAAAATCAATCGGTCTAACACGCATATCAAAATTTCCATCACCGAGTAATGTTGATTGATGAGTTACTGCTGAATACTCAGATTCTAAAAGCTCTCCTGCTATCCATTCGTCTGAATCGATTAACTTATATTCAAAATCATACCTGTTCACGCCAGAATTAAAAAACAGAGGATTAAAAAAATCCTTTTCATTAGTTACGATATAAAAATAAATATCAGCACTTGGGATTGACTTAATTGATAGTATACCCCGTATCTGTGGTACAGAGTTGTCTAGTCTAAAAATTTTGCTAGCTTGTTCTGAATAATTTCCTGCTTTGTCTTTTGCTTCCAAAACAATTTCTCTTTCATGAAAAAATATTTTAATTTCCTCATCGCTTAAGCCGTCGCATTCTTCTTTATGCTCATCACAATATTCTTCTTGACAATCAGACAGCTCGCTTAATGTTGTTGAGCTAGCACAAATAAAATCAAAAACATAATCAACGCTCCATGTTTCTTCGCTACTGGTTGCACTATATTCCACGTCATTTATTATAATATAGTTAACTCCTATTTCTTTTTCTCCACTCAATAAAATTTCACTATTGTTTACTCAACAAATATCACTCAATGGTTCTATGCTGGTGATTGTCGGTATGATTGGAGATGCTGTGTCTAAAGCAATAGTTGAACTAACAGATTCACTCATACTGCTGCCATTATACTTTAACCAAAAATAAACATTTTTCTCTCCATCAATTTCTGATAGAATAAATTTTTCAGGCGAGCTAGTTGCCCAATTCTTATCATTAATATCAGGTGTCGTAGAAGCTTCTGACAAAAAATATCCTTCAACCAATTTTTGATTGTTGATTTCGTAATTCAGGCTAACAGTAGTGCTAGCAGTAAAATCAGTACTACTTGAAGTGATATTAAATATCAAAAAATTTGATATTTTCGGAATAACATTCACTCTTTCCAAATTTGTATCTAAAGAATTAACATTCGTCGGCGCGCAAACCAAAGGCAGTTGTTGTATTATTGATGTTGAGGTGCTGGCTATATTCTTTTTTGAAAAATTTTTATCTAAAATCACCTCCAACTTTTCTTCTTTAAAATCATCTGAAACTAATTTTTCCGCCGTCTTTTCTTCGTCGCACACGCCAGAGTAAATTCCGCGATAGTTATCTTTGGCTTCCTGATTTGCCTCAATAATAACGCTTTCCCTGTTCTTATCTGACGTTGCTGGGCAATTTTCCCAACTCGGTTGACAAAAAAAAGTTTCTGCTAAACCATCCAAAACTAGCTGTTTATTTATAAACAAACCACCACTATAAGCATAACGCAAAAGCCGACCATATTTATCTTTATCTACTGATGGATCTTTGACTAATTCCAAATCTCCTCGGCCTAGTAATTCCATATTCCTCACTTTGGCTAGCCATGCCAAACACTCGTCGTCATTAGGACCTTCGCTATTCAACTCGGGCGTATCAATGCCGATGTAACGAACTTTTTCGCCAGTCGTTAGCTCAATTGTATCTCCATCTATCACTCTGGCAACGCCAATTGTTTCATTCTCCTGATTTTCAACTTTTTTTATTTCCGTCTCTAATAATATTTCTACTGACTCTGCCGCATCTTCTTCTACTGATAATACTTTGCCAGATAAATCTTTTGCTATCTCTGCGCTTTTTTGCCCTAGATCAGTTAAAACCTCCCTGTTAGCTTCGGCAAAAAATTCAAATTCTTGTTGGCTTTTATTATAAATACCCAGAGTACTTGCTAGTGTATTATCAATCCTAGTTCTGCTAGCAATAAAAGTATCACCCCACAAATACTCTAAATCTGCCAAAAAATTATTTACACTATTTTTTATCCTCTGTGATAGGCTTATTTTAATTTCATTTTTTTCTTGATCAATTTTTTCAAATTCTTTAATAAAATATTCAATTACCCCGGCACTATAACCAACAGCCTTGGGATAAAGCATATTCCAATAATCAAGATTTAGTTTAAAATCTCTTGATATTTTTATTATTGGAATAATTGAACTCTCGTCAATAATAGCTATTCTATAACTACCTTCATTTATGGAATTTATTAAATATTTTATTTTCTGATTATTATACAATTCTTCAGTTATTGTATATTTATTTATTTCTACCCCAATCGTCGTGTCTTCACTAAAAAAATTATTATTAGTAAAAAGAGATAGCTGATCAAAAACATTTTCTATGTTATTAATATCTAATTTTTGTGTCTTGTTTATATTTAACGTGCCGTATCTTTTGGTCCATTCTTCAAACGGATCGCCATTGGGATGCGCATCATTCCTAACATGAGCTGGTACGCTCATATCCTGAACCAAATGCAAAATATGACCAATACCCTGATAGGCACGCACTAAATTATCATTTTTATAATTATCAAAAATAGCACCAACTGAATAATCACCAGTAGCGCTATCTTGGTTAAATGCCCAGTCTTTGGCTGACTGACCGTGAAACCAACCTTCGTTCAGCCCCTGTCCAGTTTGCGGATTATAAAAATGGTTTAAATATCTGGGATCATTGTCTTCATCAATTGAACCTTTAATAATCCAATCTGCCTGTTTATTAGTTAATTTATCACCAACTGCTCTGTCGTAGACATCAATTGCTAATTCTGTTAGATTGGGATGAATTATTAAATTGTCATAAGACAAAACATAAACTGCAAAAAATAAAAGAAAAAAAGACAACAAAAAAACAAGCTTCCCTCTTGTAAACATATTTTTTAAATTAAATTATATCTATTTGCCAATATCCTTCCTGATTTTTTATAAAACCAATTTCATGCTTATACCCATCTTTTTTATCCCAATTATAATAAGCGTGATTTTGGTCTATTTCTATGTTATTAATCTTAATAGGGAGTGTTTGCGCCCACTCATTTAATTTTTTTTCATCCATAAACGCTTCTCTGTATTGTTCTCTTTTTTCCTCTCTAATCTGCGCTAAAGCAATTTCAATGTCATTATCTAGCAAAGCCTGTCTAAATGCCCTATAGACCTCTTCTGGTGTGTTCTGAGACGGTGCCTCTGTACCTTCTGACGGGAATAATTGTCGAAATTCTTCTTGGGTGTACCATTGGTCTTCCCATTTCATTAACTGCCCACGACCAATCATTACTCTTGTCTGAATTAAATAAATCAAAATAGCAACCAGAATCACGCCGATAATACTACCGATAATAATCAAAGTTTTTTTCATAAGTTTATTTTTTAAATTAAATTATTCTTATTATAACAAAAATCATGCCTTGTTGTCATTCCCACGCAGGCGGGAATCTAAAATTAATAAGAGTTCTGGATTCCCGCCTGCGCGGGAATGACAGAAGGAAACGCGGGAATGACAGAAGGAAACGCGGGAATGACAGAAGGAAACGCGGGAATGACAGAAAAGTAAAAACACAATTCTAAAGCCCTTTGTCATGCCGGGCTTGACCCGGCATCCAGGGAAAAAATAACCTATTCTATTTTTTAATCAAAATCTTTACTTAAATCACGCCAAGTTGGATTTTCTTCTTCAATTAAATCTATCTTCCATTGTCTTTTCCAATTTTTTAATTGCTTTTCTCGACCAAGTGCGTTATAAATATCGTTAAACATCTCATAATAAACTAATATATCAACATTATATTTTGCAGTAAAACTATTTTCTTTTAATTTCTGTTTATGTTGATTATCTCTTTCTAATATATTATTGGTTACGCCAATATATAAAGTACCATTTCTTTTACTGGCCATAATGTAGACATAATAGTATCTTTCGTTTTTCATAATCTCTTGATCAATTTTTTTTAACATGCTTTGACTAGATTCTGGATTGCGGATCAAGCCCGCAATGACAAAAGTATAAATAAAAACAATCCCAAAATACTCAGGATTGTTTTTACTCCTCCATGGACATTTGTATATAAAAAAATCTAGATTAATTTTTTCCTTCCCAAGTGCTCACACAAATCCGCCAAACGGTTTGAGTAACCCCATTCATTGTCATACCAGGCAATCACTTTAACTAAATCGCCATCAATCACTTTTGTCAAAGACAAATCAACAATCGCGCTGTTTGGATAACCGATAAAGTCCGAGGAAACCAACGGCTCATCTGTTACCTCCACAATGTCGCGATAGCGCACGCTACGAACTGCCTTTTTAAACGCTTGATTTACTTTTTTCTCATCAACTTTTTTGTTTGTTATAAAAACAATATCGCAAAGTGATCCGACTATGGTTGGCACACGCACCGCCATACCATCAAATTTGCCTTTTAGCTGTGGAATAGTTTTGGTAGTAGCGATTGCTGCGCCAGTTGTTGTCGGCACAATATTGGATGTTGCTGCTCGTGCTCGTCGTAAATCTTTGTGCGGTCCATCAACGATATTCTGATCAGCCGTATAGGAATGAATTGTCGTCATTATTGCTTTTTTGATACCAAAATTTTGTCTAATTATGTTTGTCACTGGTGCCAAACAATTCGTAGTGCATGAAGCCATTGATATTATTTTGTCAGTCTTGTTGATTTTGTCTTCATTTACGCCAAGCACAATTGTTTTAATCTCTTTTTTTCCCTTGGATGGCGCGCTAATAATCACCTTTTTCGCTCCAGTCTTAATGTGAAGACTGGCTTCATCTTTTGTTCTAAATCGACCAGTACATTCTAAAACAACATCAATTTCCAATTCTTTCCATGGTAATAAACTCGGATCTTTTTCAGCCAAAACTTTGTATTTACGACCATTAATAATCAAAGCATCATCAGTGTAGTCAACCACCTTTTCATATTCGCCGTAGCAAGAATCATGGTTCAAAAGATGCGCCAAGGTTTTTGTATCAGTCAAATCATTAATAGCAACAATTTTGAAATCGCCCTTCTTTTCAAGTAATACCTTGAAAACTGTTCGCCCGATTCTCCCAAACCCATTTATCGCAATATTCATATTTATATTATTAATTATTAAATTTATAATATAATTATAGCATAATTTTTTGAGAAAATAAAAAACCAACAGCTCTAACGCTGGTGATTTCTATCTTACCCATTACTACGGGCTAATTGCATAATTTTGACAAATACATGTGTAATATTCTAGATTATATAATTTGGATATATTCGTTACTATAATAAAAAGGCGATGTTCGTAAAACACCGCCCCATTTTTTTAGACATAAATCAACTTTATGATTGTTTTTTACGATACGCATTCCCTTCTTTAAAATACTCATTCATACTTTTTCTCATGGCTTTCCTGTCTATCTTGACCAGGTTTCTCTCTGAGATGTTATTTAACAAAATCTCAACAAAACCATCCTTAGAATTTTTTATCCACATGATGTTTTCATCTTCAGGATCAACCATACCGAAGTCTATCTCTTTTTCCTTGACTGGAAATTTATCGAAAAAAAGTTTCATAACATACTCAGCCAGATGCTCTTTGGCGATTTCTTCTCCCCTTTTCTCGCCAAATTTTTTAACAAAAAAATTAACATCAGTCCGAATATATATTTTCGATGCCTCTCTTTTAACCTGGTATACTTCCTTCAATTCTCCTTTGTCAAAATCAACGATTCCTTCTTGATAAGGAAGTACAACAACCAACAATAAAAATAACAACAACATTAAAACATTAACACTATCATGTAAATTTTCTTTTGCGAATGAAAATGTTGCCCAGACTAAAATAAAAGACAACATTACCATCAAAATACTAACTACTATTTTTTTCATTATCTCCACCCTCCCTTTGTCTGTTCTCTTTTAATTTTTAATGAACATAGAATCATAGCATATTTTTAATATTTTGTCAAATAGAGTCCCTTTTTTACACTAAAAAAAGACGAATTTTCAAACAAATAAAAAAGGAGACGCCGCTATGTATTTCACATAACATTGTCTCCATTTTATCACCATTTTCGCATTGGAACTACTTCCAATGCACTGGCTAACGTCCAGCGCTTTACTGCAACACCAGACTTCCAAACTTTAAAAATGAATCCTGATACACTATCTTCCACGCAGATACGGCAAGGGCCGATATCTGCTACAGCAATATACTTGCCGGAAGGACGAATTTCATTCACCATGTATCCATGATGGATCATCGGTAATTTAAAAAACACACAATCTCTTTTTACTTTCAAATTCCTTTCAGAGATTGCTTTTTTTACCAATGACCCCAATCTATCTGGAGCCCAATGTCTCGTGAACGACTCAAACATCCTGCCCTTTCTGTCTGTTATCTGTAGTACAGCGACAACAAGAACTTTATCATTCTCATATGCCTCAACACTACAAACATTCAGAAAAACTTTATCAATTTGAATCCAATCATCGAGACTATTCGTTTTCACTACGACTTCTACTAAGAGTCTATCGTACGTAGTAAAACAATACCCTTTTGATGCGTATTCTGCGGCAAATGTGTTATTTGCCACAACCACCAGTACAAACACCAAAGCTATACCCACGATAATTTTTTTCATTGCTTTGTCCTCCCTTTTTCGTATTTTTCATTTTTAACGAACAAAAAAGCATAACATATTTTTAATATTATGTCAAGTAAAAACCCTTTTCCACAGCAAAAAACCGCTAATTTTTAAAAAAGCGGTTACTATTGTCTATATTATATAAAAATCTATTTATCTTTCATGTCGACTTCAACTATTACTCTGCCTCCACCATTTCCGTCTCTCTCGTCCATCTCAACACTAACTGACTGCTTTAGAATATGCTGAGAAATAACCTTACCTTTTTTATCTTGATAACTTATTTTTGAACCAACAGCTGGAAGCTTTTTACACATTGCTTCGTAGCCTTCGTTTTCAAAAGCCAAACAAC
>CAZKKV010000029.1:0-8913 GCA_964553705.1 uncultured Gammaproteobacteria bacterium | reverse complement strand
TCAAAATCCCGTTCTGGCAACAGAGTGAGGGTTCGATTCCCTCCTTCGGCACCAAGAAATAAAAAATCGTCAACAATGTCTTGACGATTTTTTATTTTTAATTCAAAGCTTATTTGTCGGTTAATCTATAAATTCCATCCCAATTTTCGCCCGGTGGATTATTTTTAAATTCCCTGCAACGGTTTAAGTATAATTTAGCAGGATTGTCACTAGGATATTCTTTTAACAAGCTATTAAAAATCTCTGTAGCTTTATCCCAGTCTTGCTTTTGATACAACTCAACTCCTTTGCTAAAAACTGCTAATAACTCTTTACTCTTTTTATCAAATTCTTCTTTACTACTTATTAATTCATAAATTTCAACTCCCTCAACCTTACCCTTGACGGCAACTTTATCTAAATATCTGAAAACGAATTTATCCTCTACTTGCCTCTTGGTAAATTCGCTAATTATTATCGACACGCCATACTGTTTAGTCACACTCTCAAGTCTTGAAGCCAGATTAACGCTATCACCCATTACTGTATAATCAAAACGTTTATCAGAACCCATATTGCCGATAACCACTCGGCCTGTATTAACACCTACTCCAATATTTAATTCAACGCCAAATTCTTTTTGCCAACCGCGCTTTTCTTCAACTAATTTTTTCATCATACGCAAAGCCACGCCACAAGCCTGCTCAGCATGTCTCGGTTCATCCAAGGGCGCGCCCCATAATGCCATAATGGCATCGCCGATATATTTATCAACCGTACCTCGCGACTCCATAATTAAATCAGTCATAACATTTAAATACTCATTCAAAAGTTTAACCAATTCCACGGGAGTTAATTTTTCAGAAATAGATGTAAAACCACGAATGTCAGAAAATAAAATTGACAATTCTTTTTCATCGCCACCCAATTTTAATTTATCAGGATGCGCTAAAAGTTCATTAATAACATCAAGCGAAACGTAGCGGGAAAAAGCGCTCTTAATCTGACGCTTTTCTTTTTCTTCTATTATAAACCTAAAAACAATAGCAATTAAAGAAGTAAAAACTACTACCAATAAAACATAAAACAATTCCACAACAATTCCTTTATCAAAAACAATTAAAGCAATAATAAAATATAAGATCAACGTTAATAAAACTATTAACGAGCCGATATTTATTCTAAAATAGTTTAAAACAAAACTTACTAATATGGCCAAAAAGATAAATATAGCTATATACCAATAAAAATCTATAGGGGTTAAAAAATTATTAGTAATAATAGTGTTAATAGCATTGGCGTGTATTTCCACTCCGCTCATTGGACTGCTGGAAACTGGAGTTAACTGTTCATCGTGCAAATCAGGAGCTGTCGCGCCGATAAGCACTATTTTATTTTTAAAGACATCATCCTCTGTTTTACCGGAAATAATATCAATGGCGGAAATAGTATTAAATGTGCCTGGTCTGCCAACATAGTTAACTATCATGCGTCCCCTTTCATCAACTGGAATATCGGGAATATATGATTGTATTTTTTTTATAAAAACTTCCGCTACAATGAACGAGAAGGCAGAATATTTTTGATCCTCACTGTCATAGACAGTTAACGGTAATTTTCTAAAAATTCCGTCACGATCAGGCGGGATATTAGTAATACCCAAACCGAAAGCAGTCTCTTTTATTTCTTCAATAGGAAATAAAATTTCGGAAGCAATGATTCTGTCGCCTTTTATATTTAACTCTGCTTCAACTGGTAAAATAATATTATCTGCGTCTTTTATGGCCTGAGCTAAATCTCTGTCGGCCTCAGAGGATGAATTTTCTGAAAAATTCACATCCAAACCGATAATCAAAGGATCTTGCTTGTTTATTTCATGAATCAATTGCGCATGAACCTTTCTGTCCCACGGCCAGCGACCTATTGCCTGCAGACTATCATTATCAATAGCTACAATAACAACATTTTCACTTGGCTTACCTTGTAAAAACAACTTATCAGTTAATCTTGCGCTCCAGGAAGAAAAAAATCCCAAGCCAAAAAAGAGAGAAAAAAACAATCCGATAATCAAAGAAGTTATTAGTATTGTAAAAAAATGTTTTTTCATTATTTATATCAAAAATTTTAATACCAACGCTTAATAAATCAACATCAAAGCCGTAATTTCAGGAGAACTGACTGAAACAGTAATTCCAAGCTCGCTAAAGCTAGCACTGACTACGCTTTTACCGCCGTCACTATCAGCTTGCAATAATCCAAATTTACTTATTGAACCAATGTCCCCGCTAATACTCCAAACAACTTGATCGGTTACATCTTTGGTCGAACCGTCGCTATAATAAGCAAGAGCAATAAACTGCTTTGTTTCTCCAGTTAACATGTTATATTTGTCATTATCAGCTCTAATAACCAGTTTACTCAACTGCTTGGTTACATCTTTTATTGTATTAAGTTCTGACACTGAACTGTCTGGCAATTGCAAAACATCCTGTTCTATCTTCTCAGTTGGCACAAAATAATCCTGCGGTATTTCTGTCTGACTTATCAGCTCATCTTTTTGCACCTCTGTGTCTATATTTATTTTTTCTTCAATTTCTTCTATTGCTTCTTTTTCTGTTTTTATAAAAACATCTTCCTCTGTAATCTCTTCTGTTTTTTGCGGCATATCCTCGATAATTTCCTTTTCCAAATTGATTTTTTCTATTAAGCCGTCATAATCTTCTAGTTGTTGAATACTGTCTATTTTTTCCTTGTATTCATCGAAATATTTTTCATAGAATTCTTCTTCGCCCAATTCTTTTAATATTTTTAGTTCACCTAATCTCTCTTCTATTTGTTTCAGTTGTAAAAATTCTTTTTCTTTTTCTTCAACTGTTGCGCCAATTTGCCACGCTTCTACTTTAATTTTTAATTCATGTGCAGATTTTTCTGGCGTTATTTCTTCCATTAATCTTTTTTGTAAATTAATCTGATTTTCAACTTGATTTTGAAGTTTGTTGATCTTCTCTTGACTAACGCCAGCTTCAATTAAATTTTTCTGATTGCCAAATAATTGCTCAGTTGTTTGTTGAAATTCCTGAAACACTTCTTCGACCATGGCTTTTTTGCCAACCTTATTCAACTGTTGAGCCTCAGCTAATCGTCTGTTAGCAAAAGCGATAGCCAACTCTTGTTTTTCTTCTGGATCTATAATCATGGCTGTCTTAGTTTTTTCTACTATCCTTTTAATCTTATACAATCCTGAGTCAGGCAAAATTCCTGCTATCTCTTTAATGACTTCCTCCTGCTTTTTCTTTATTTCTTCCGTAAATTGTTCATCAGCTTTTTTATTTTCCTCAAACCAAACGCCTTGTTTTATTTTTTCAGGAACAATTTCAGTAATTATTTCCTCTAATTCTTTAGCATCTTTTTTTTGGTCAACAATAGCAGCTAGACCTTGTGGTAAATTAATTTTATTGATTATTTCTTTTTCTTTTATTTTTTGTTTTGTTGTTTCATCAACCTTTTCTCTGTTCTTAACTGTGGCTACTTCAATAATATTTTCAACTGAATAAACATTAACTATTCCTTCATTAGTAACTTCAAAATCAAAAACTGTTCCGCGAACTGTAGCGACTGTCGCGCTTGAACTAACTTCAAAAACAGCATCTTTATCCATCAATTGAATAATGCGCGACCAAACTCGGCCAACTGTTACGCCCAGTCCAACTTTGGTTTTGGCATAATTTTCTTGATCAATAAATAATTCATCAAAAATTATTTCACTATTTGGTCCTACATGAGAAACCGTATTATCATAAAAATTAACAGATACCTTACTATCATCAAAAGTTTTAATCATATCTCCAGTAGTCAAAATCTCATTTTTACTCAAACTAATCCAATTATCACTATCAACTTTCTTTATTTGCGCCCCACCTTCAACACTAACGACAGAAACTATCGGCTGTGGAATCATTTTTATTTCAGTCATAGCAAAAACAGTGCTAATACTAGCTGAAACAAAAACTATTAATATGATTATAAATAGAATTTTTTTCATATTATTTTGTTTAAATTTGAAAGTAATCTAATTTTAACATATAGTCCTAAGAATACAATATTACAACAAAAAAACAAAAACAGGTTGCAGAGACAAACAACCTGTTTTTTTGTTTAATTTATTTTTAGGTTTAGCTGAATTTAATTATTGTTTTAAATTCTCTCCTTATTCCCGACTCTCATATTCCCTAATCGCTTCAACTACTTTTGAATCGTCTTTTAAATCTTCTACAAACATCACCTGACTCGAATTAATCGACATCCTGTCGGCCGGACCATGTATTTCACTGCCTAACTTAATCAAAGAAAAATTATCTTCAGCTAACTGTTCGTCTTCAGCTGTTTGTAAATTCTGCGATGTTTTTAGATAATAAATTTTTTCCAAAATCAAGGTCTGTGTATTAACATCTGCTACGCGACCAAAATAAACCTGTCCATTGGACAAAAAAACCGCTTGATGTTTTGACACATCAGCCCAATTTGACAAACGACTAGTACCACCTTCTTCGCTATAAAAAACGTAGTTAACTATAAAAATTAAACTCAAAAACCCCACAATTAAAATTACACCCCAGATAATATTTTTTTTATTGTTTTTGTTAAACATAATATTTTTATTTAAATTAAAAAATTACTCGCCTGACTCAAGTATTTGGATTCTATCTATAATCATATTGTTGCCCGGATTTAATTCCAACGCTTTTTTATAATATAACAAAGCTTCCTCGTTTTGACTAATCGCTTCATAGGCGATGCCTAAGCTGAAAACAGCATTTGAATGGTTGGGAAATAATTCAACAACTCTGTTGAATTGCTCAATCGCCTTTTCGATTTCACCCTGATTATAATAAAACCTACCTAATTCGTAATAAACTTCAGCGCTATCCATTCTATCAGCCAATTTAGTTAATAACATCTCAGCTTGAACTTCTTGTCCTTTTTTAATATAAGCCTTGGCTAAAGCAAATCCAGCTTCGTAATAATCGTTTTTTAACTCAAGTGCTTTGATAAAATATTTTATCGCTTGATCAGTCTGATTATTACTAGTATAGGCCTTGCCTAATTCAGTTGCCAAAACCGGATTAGTCGGCTCCAATTCCAACGCCTTAGAAAAAGCTTCAATCGCCCAAATACCTCCGCCAATAGTTGAAGCGCTAGTGTCACGATAAATCATACCAGCCGTTTCCCAACCAACAACTGCTATCGGATTTACAGCAGTTGCCTGGAGTGCGCTATTAATCGCTCTGTTTAAATAATCTTGCAAAACAACATAATCAAATTCTTGCCCGTCTATCTGAGCGGTTTTGGCTTTAATTTTATTTAAATAATATTCTGCCTGCCCGATATAATAATTATAGCGATAAGGATTTAACTGCACGGCTTTTTCTATATTCTTTTCACCGCCCGCTTTGTAAAATACATCGGCTACCCAAAACTTGGACACATAGCCGATCAACAACGTTACGACGACTATCAAAAGAAGTAAAAACATTTTTATATAGCGACCAGCTCTATTTTTTTCAGTTAGATTAATTTCTTTATTAATTAATAAAAAAGAATAATAATTTAGCCAATAAGCCATTATCAATGCCAAGAAAAACCAAAATAAAAATTGCGCCATCGTGCCAACCGGACAACTAACCAAAATCCCTAAAACCGAAATAAAACCAGGAAATAAAATTAAAAACAAATCAGTTTCTTCGTTTCTTGATTTCCAAAAAATAGTAATACAAAAAAATAAAAATATACTAATCAAACTAAAAAAACTTAAAAAAGTTAAACCGCCTTTAGTCTCTATCATTTCTAAAACATACGAACTACTTTTATCAAATCTAAACTGCCAAATATCATAATTATTAAAATTTGCCGGTCGATATAAAGAAAAGTTATGAGCGAAAGACCCCGGTCCAGTACCAAAGAACGGATTATCAAAAAAGGTTGCTTGAGAAATTTTAACACTATCTGCCAAAGACAATGTTATTTCTTTTGGCAGATTCCGACCCAAAAGTAGATTATCCAAATTCAAATTAGGAGAAGAAATAAACAAACCAGCCAATAAAATTAACCCGCAAACCAACCAACTCTGTCTTTTTCCAAACCATTTTTTGTCTGTAAAAAAAATCAGAATTATTAAAACCAATATGCCAATTAATAATATAGACCAAGCTTTGATTAATGGAAATAAGCACATTTCAATTAAGATGACCAGTAAAATTAATCGAAAAATATTTCTTTCGTATTTTTTTAAAAAATTGTTGCCAAAAAATAAGAATCCCAAAATTACCACAGCGATTACTGAATCAAATAAAACCAAATTGTTAAAACTACCACTAATGGTATTGAATGACCAAGACGCCCAGCGAGACAAAAACCCCAGCATAGATAACAAAGCGATAAAAATCGCTAAGCCTGATGAATACATCAGTAGCTTTATGTAGCTTATTATTTTTTGCCGACTAACTAAAATCTGCAATAAAATAAAATAAAATAAGGCAAAACAAATTGAGCCCAGCCAAGAGTCACTGGAATTACCATAATAGCCAAACCAAGAAGCAAATTTATCTACACTCAAAAAAGCTGATATTGACCCAAATAATAAAAACAATAAAATCGGCGCATCAAGAACGGTTTTTCGATAACTTAACCTGTCGGAGGCAATTGCTTTTATTAACCAGATCGCAAATAAAATTAATATCCCAATCCAAAACAAAAATTGCTTATTGTATTCAAAATATTCAACCGTCCACGGCAAAAAGAATAAAGGCATCATAATAACAATGCCTTTAGTCAAAAAATTTACAACTATTTCTAAGCTATTTTTAAATTTACTCATAACTTTAAGCCTTTTTTTCGCTCTCTTTACTATCAAAAATATCTTTTACAAACACACTAACAGCGGTAGCCACAGGAATAGCCAAAATGGCGCCGACCACTCCGGCCAATTGAAAACCGATAAGTAAAACAGCAATACTGACGATTGGATTCAAACCAACTGCTTTTTGCATAATCTTTGGTACTAATATGTGATTTTCTGTTAACTGAATAACGTAATAAAGTACAGCAACAAAAATTGCTAATGTCGGCGCCTGGGTAAAAGCCAAAAAAACCGCAGGAATCGCCGCTAACAACGGACCTAAGTAGGGTATAAACTCGGTTAAACCAGCAATCAAAGCTAAAACTAAAGCATATTTGACTTGAAGAATTAATAAACCAAGGTAAGTAAGTATAAATATTATAAAACTCAAAACAAGCTGTCCACGCAACCACATGCCGATTTTTCTTTGCATGCGATTAATTAATTGCATAATATACGGCTGGTGACGAATTGGCACAATAGACCAAACTAATTTTTTCATAGCATTTTCTTCTACCACCATATAAAAAGTCAAAACTAAAATTAAAAAGAAGGAAAATATCCCACCGAAAACATTTGTTACAGTTGAAAATACGCCGCCAGCTGCTGTTTGCAAATTTGAGCTAGCACTACCTAGAGCATTTTTAATATTATCCAAAATACCATGCTGAATTGTATATTGTTTTAAAACCGAAAAGGTAGAAATTGCTTTTTCTAAATACTTTGGGAAATTATTGCCCAACTCTATTGTTTCCTGAACGATCGGCGGAATAATCAAATAAATGACCGAGGCAACAACCACAAATAAAATAAGATAAATAAACAATACACTTACTCCTCTGGGTATTTTTCTTTTTTCTAACCAATCAACCCATGGATCCACCGCACTGGCAAAAATCAAAGCAATAAACAACGCTACTAAAATATCACTAACCAGATATAAAAAATAAAATAAAATAAAAATCAAGATAATTTTTAAAACCGTTGATGTGCTAATGTTTATATTAATCGGTCGATTATTTGTTTCCATATAATTATATTAAATGTTATATCTTATATTTTAACATTATTTTTTGTTTAAAACAATTTATTTGAATCTTCCTTTCGTTTATTTAAATTTAAACATTATATCCCAGCTCTTTTAACTGTTTCTTCAGTTTTATATATTCTTCCATTTTTTCAATATTTAAATCTTTAATTTCAGAAAATGGAATTCTAAATTCACCTTTAATACTAGCTGGATTTCCGCCCATAACAACAATTCTATCAGACAAACCCAGTGCTTCGTCAAGGTCATGCGTTATAAGTAATATCGCTACTTTTTTCTTAGCGGCTATGTCGAGTAAATCTTGATAGAGTTTTTTCTTTATTCGATAATCTTGAGAAGCAAAAGGTTCATCCATAATAATAAACTTTGACTCAACAGCCAAAGCACGAGCCAAAGCTAATCTTTTTTTCATCCCACCTGAAAGTTGTTTGGAATAATATTTTTTGTAATCAGAAAGTCCGGTTAATTCCAATAAACTACTTATTTTGTCTTCATCGCTAGTAACTAATTTTAAATTTTCATAAACTGTCATCCAATAAAACAAATCGTCTTCCTGATTTATAACCACTCTGTTTTTACCCGGCTTACTAACTTTTTTATTTGCAAAAACTATCTCTCCACCTTTAGCCTCTAAATAACCAGCGATTAAATTTACCAGTGTTGTTTTCCCGCAACCAGAAGGACCAATCAAAGACACAAACTCCCCTTCAGCAATCTCAAGACTCAGGTCTTCAATGATTTTATATTCTCTTTTTTTATCTTTGTAACTAAAAGAAATGTTTTTTAATTTCAACATATTTTATTTACTTTCCCATTTTACTGTCAATGTCTCTATTTTTGAAATAATATAATTTAAAAAATAACCAATTACTCCGATCAAAATCATGCCCACTAGCATCTTATCGGTTTGCAATAATAATCTATTTAATTGAATAAAATAACCCAGCCCGGATTGAGCGCCAATAAGTTCAGCCGCGATAACGCAAATCCA
>CAZKKV010000028.1:0-10271 GCA_964553705.1 uncultured Gammaproteobacteria bacterium | reverse complement strand
AAATTTTAAACTCCCCTTCAACCACGCTTTGCAAAAACGGTACCTGAACTTCTAGAGTTTGATCCTGACCAAAAAATTCTCCACTGAATTGAATCGTTTCATTAGTTGCCACTAATTTTTCCGCCAATTCTTTATCAATTCCGACAACACCCATGGGTATCTGCCAAGCATCAACGTTATCAATTACTATTTCATCAAAATAATCAGCATGCGAATTACTGATAATAATTGCCGTGTTAATTTTTTTACCTTGCAACAATTTAAATCCCAAAGCCGCCACATTAGCGCTAAATTCATAACTAGCATGCGGTACTATAATCGCTTTTATATCACCTTTTGCTTCATTTTCTTCAACGCCACTTAAATAATTTTCAATCTTATATCTTAATAAATCAACCTCGGCTGGATAGTATTGACCGGCAAAACTAGTTTGACGGATATTTTTAAACATATTTTTATCATTATTTTTTATCAAACAGCCTATCAATAATAATAATGCGATAAGTAAAAAAACTGTTTTTTTCATAAAAAATAAACTTAGAGCTAGAGCGCATCTAAAATCTGTCTGTGAACCTTACCGTTGCTAACGGCTATATCTTTATCACCAGGCTTCCATGTTTGACCAGAAAAATCCGTCACCCGACCACCAGCTTCTCTGACCAACAAAACCCCAGCCATCACATCCCAATCATGCGTACCAGGAGCTACAAATGACTCTATTCGTCCAGATGCCACGTAGGCCAATTCTATCGCCGCCGAACCTAATTGTCGACAATCAAAACCTTCTATTTTCTGCCGACGATAATATGTCAAAGCTTTTTTGATATCTTTATCTTTTGCGCCATGACAAAAAGCATTTATTACTTTTCCTTGATTAATTTCTGATACTCTAATTTCTTTGCCATTTAATTCCGCGCCTTTATCTTTTTCGGCAATAAATAATTCGTTTAACGCCGGTATGTAGACTACTCCTAAAATAATCTCTTTTTCAAAAACTAATGCCAGTGATATTGACCATAACGGATTATACATAGAAAAATTGGTCGTACCGTCAATTGGATCAATATACCAAATATAATTAGCTATGCCTTTGATTTCACCTTTCTCTTCTGAAATGATCCCATGGGTAGGAAAATTTTGTATAATTTTTTTTATAATAATTTCTTCAGACAATAAATCCATTTTTGTCACGATTTCATGCTTTGACTTCATTACTATTTTGCTTCGATCAAAAACCTTATATTCGTCAACCAAAACTTTACCAGATTCTTTTACTGCCTCAACGGCTATTTTTTTAAATTTTGTCTCCATATATTTTAGTAATTAAAGTCTTTCTAATATTTTTAACTCAAATTCTTTTTCATTTGTCTCCCAAACCGCAAAAGTCGCTTTTTGAAAAACACCCCCTAATGTACCTGGATTATAAATTTTAACGCCTTTTTTCTCTTCTGTCCACGGCTTGTGGGTGTGGCCATGAAAAATTACATCGCAATCCCCCAAAGACATAATATTATCAATAAAATCTGGTTCATGACAAAAGCCAATTGTTTTATCCGCCAATTCAAATCTGCCATACTTACCAAAGTATTTTATATTTTTATATTTATCAATTTCCTCTTCCTGATATATTTCTGCATTACCCTTAATCAAATAAATATTGCCTGAAAAATTATTAGCTAAATATTTTAAGGTTTCACTATTAGCTATATCGCCACAACAAATAATAACCTCTATCCTCTGTGTCTGACACAAAGACAAAAATTTTTTCAAATTCATTAAATTGTCATGAATATCAGATATTATAGCTATTTTCATATAATTTATCGAGAAATAAAATAATAAATCTCATATATTATACCTAAAACAAATACTCCAATTAAAAAATAACTAATTAACGTTCCTGGTTTTATTTTAAATAATTCCAAACTCCTCTTTTTATTTTTTAGACGCTTAAATATTAATATCAACGCTATACCACACAATCCACCAGAGACAGCTCCAGAAAAACTGATAATATGGATCAAATTTTTAAAACCAACAACGTACATTATATAAGGAATAAAAACGGTCAAAACATACGCTAATTTTTTACTTATGCCAAAATCCCAAGTGTACGTATCTTCAATAGAAGCGGCCACTCCTAAAAAAGAAGTGATCATTGTCAGTACGCCAAAAATAAGAGAAAAAAAGATTACACCATCATCTAATAAAAGTTTAACACCAGTTAAAGCGTCAGCTGTTGTGCTCCCGCCTGATATGCCGACAATCGTTAAAGTAAAGGCTATTATAACAACTGCCGAAATAAACACGCTTGTTTTAATTATACTTTT
Source organism: uncultured Gammaproteobacteria bacterium (assembly GCA_964553705.1). Classification (GTDB taxonomy): domain Bacteria; phylum Patescibacteriota; class Patescibacteriia; order Patescibacteriales; family GWC2-42-12; genus CAYXNZ01. The sequence continues at coordinate 7,941 of CAZKKV010000028.1, read as the reverse complement.
AAAAACTTTTGGCTTTCGATTAATTAATTTAGCCACTAACGGTAAAGATGATCCGCCATCAAAAGCATATAACATAGCACCATAAGGTATAAAAAGATATTTCCAATCAACAAATTGATAATTCGCAAATTCGACTGCCCCTGCACCTTTCCAAACAATCATCCCGACTGCCAACAACAATAACCCTGTCATAGCAAGCTCAGCTCTAGCGATCATGCCAATGCCAAAATAAACTATAATGGCTTCTATGCCAAATAGTAAACTGGCATAAATAAATTCATTACCACCAAAATAAGGCGCCAAAAGCTGATTTAAAAAAATACCAGTAATTATAATATAAGCTAACAGAGCTCCGTAGCTACCAATCATTTTAGCAATAAACACAATTATTTCTCCTGTTTTTCCTAAATAAATTCTGGCATATCCTGTCAATCTATGATAGCTATGAGTTGAAATAATTATGCTGGAATAAATTAAAAAAAGAAAGTATTGGGTTGGAACAATAATCATTAAAAAAATAAAAAAGCTGAATAAACCAGCTTTTGAAATTAAATAAGGCAAGCTAAACATACCAACTCCAATAATATAGCCGACCATAACGGCGACTGCTTTAAAAAAATTTTTTGGCATACTATTTAGCTATTATTAATCCTTTAAATAATAGAACAGTCCGTGCCCAAACTGTTCTATTGAAAATATTATTATACTAAAAAATTATTTCCGTATTTCCATCTCGTAATTTATCTGTTCCATTTTTCTCATATGACCTTTGGCTTGATCATATTTAGTTCTCAAATAACCAGTCATATCAAATTCAACTAATTCTGCCATAATTTCATCAACCGCTTGTTTGGCTTTTTTTACCTCATCTAAATTACCAGCAGCTACCTGATTTATTGCCAGTCGAACTAACTCACCAGCTAAATCACTTATTCCACCGAGATAACTCTCTAGTGTTAATTCTATTTCTTTTATTTTATCAATCTTTTTGCCTGTTTTATATAAATAAAATGTCTTTGCCTCAACATATTCCTCGGTTGCTGCTCGATAAGCACCTTCGTGCTCAATCCGGTTAAAACTAAATTTTTTATCCAAATTTTTTAATATTTTTTCAATCTCCGATAATTTATCTCCAGCTTTTTTTATGTCATCACGATGCAAAGAAAAAATCACTCTCTTTGAATCGTGTAAAACTATATTTGACATACTGATAATCTGTCGTCTTTCACCTTCCTGTTGCAAATGTTTTTTTCTCAATTGTTGAATAAATTTTTGATTTATCATATCTATTAGTTTAAAGTCTTTAAAGTTAAAAGTTTAAAGTGTTTTTATAAAACCAGATAATAATTTAGATACTTCAGTTGATAAAGCATTTAATTTATTATATTGATTATTATTAATATATTTTAATTCTAATGCCAAGTGCAGCATTGATCTAATTTCAGCACACGAACCTTTAGCAATAAAAAGAAATTGTTTAAACTCTTTATTCCCTTTTCTCTCAAATCCCTCGGCAATGTTATTCATAACTGACACGCCCGCTCTTTGAATTTGACCCTTAAAACCAAAGTCATGATGTGATTTAAAAATTGCGTAAATATCGCAAATCAATTCTTTGGATTTTTGCCAAGCAATAATATCTTCGAATTTTTCTATCGTCATAGACTTTAGACTTTATAAACTTTACAGACTTTACAAACTCTTTTATTCTGATACTCGAAACACTTCTTCAGCGCTCGTCAATCCATCTAGAGCTTTTAATAGCCCGTCTTGAACCATAGTTACCATGCCATTTTTTACAGCTACATTGCGCATGTCGTATTCACTAACATTACCGGATAAAATAAGTTTTTCAATTTCTTCGTTCATAATCATAATTTCATAAATACCAATTCTCCCTTTGTAGCCAATCCCCTGGCAAACTTCGCAACCTTCACCTTTGTAAAACTTTAAATCATTAAATTTAATATTTTCCTTTTCACTGTCTGGCAATTTTTCTAAGATTTCTTTTATTTGCGTTAATTGCTCATTATCAATTTTTACTTCTTTTTTACATTTACTGCAAATTTGCCTGACTAGTCTTTGCCCAATCATCGCATTTGAAGCTGGTGCCAATAAAAATGGTTTAACGCCCATCGACAAAAATCTCGGTACCGTGCCAGCCGCATCGTTAGTGTGAATTGTTGACAAAACCAAATGTCCGGTCAAAGCTGCCTGAATAGCAATTTCTGCTGTTTCCAAATCACGGATTTCACCGACTAGAATTATATCAGGATCTTGTCGAACAATTGAACGCAAGCCTTGAGCAAAAGTATATTTATCACTAGTTTGAGACTGATTAACTCCTTCCAACTGATACTCGATTGGATCCTCAATTGTTATTATTTTTGTTTCAGGATTATTAATTTTTTTTAAAATCGCATAAAGAGTCGTAGTCTTTCCAGATCCGGTTGGACCAGTTGTTATAATCATGCCATTTGGTCTAGTTATTTCTCGTTTTAGCTGCTCAAAAACACTACCCCTTATACCTAATTTTTCCAAATCTAAACCGATTTTACTAGCCCTTAATAGTCTCATAACGACACTCTCGCCGTAAGATGTTGGCAAAAAAGAAACTCTGATATCAACTCTATCGTCAGTCATAAAAATTGACATTCGACCGTCTTGTGGCTTGTCTGTTACATTAATTTTTACGCTAGTCAAAAGCTTTAATCTAGAAATCATTTTACCCCATCTGTCTTTGTCTAAAATAGCAACGTCGTGTAAAACACCATCAATTCTAAATCTTACTTTTATTTCCTTTTCTTCTCCTTCAATATGTACATCTGAGACATTAGCTTTAACCGCGGCCGCCATAATCATTGTCACTATTTCTGTAATCGGCACTTTATCTATTACCGCCTGCAAATCCTTAAAACTTACAAATTTATCGCTGTATTTATTTAAATCTTCTTCGGTTACTTTTACTCCCTTTATTATTTCTCGATGTTTTGGGATAATTTTGTACATAACCAAAGCTTTATTTAAACTGTTTTCTGAAATAATATAAAGCTTACCCGAGCAATGCAATTTAATGGTTAAATCTTCTAATAATTGCTTGGCTATCGGCATACTGGAATTAATTGCACCCAATCTAAAATTTTCACCATCATAATAAAAACAAACTGTTTTCATTTTTTTCGCATCTTCTTCACTGATTAATGATAGGGCCTCGGGACTAATAGGAAAAGCTGACAAATCAGTATATGACAAACCAACTTCATCGGCTTGACTCTGAGCCAATTGCTCAAGTTGCTTTACTTCTACTTTTTTCTGTTTACTTTGAAATTTTGCCGGAGCGCTCTCGTCATTAATTGACCCGCCCTGAGATGCAGTAATTAAATCTTCAATTGATTGATTATTGTCTGCCATAATTGTAAATTATAAAATTATTTGCCCTTCAATGGTAAGCTAAAACAAGCCGTTGTGCCTTTGCCTTCTTCGCTTTTCATCCAAATTTTTCCATTGTGTTTATCAATGATATTTTTCGCAATAAATAATCCCAAACCAGTACCCTCGGTCTGTAGTCGCACCACATTACTTGCTCTGAAAAATTTTAAAAATAATTTTTCCTGATCTTTTTCTGGAATACCCACTCCATTGTCTTTTATTTTAACTTTCAACACATCTTCCTTTGTTTCTATTATGACTTCAATTTTACCATATTCTGGCGTATATTTAACGGCATTTTCCAATAAATTTTGCATAACCAAAACAATTCTGTCTTTATCCATATAAATTTTTGGCATTTTCTTTGGCTTATTCAAAACCAGTTTAATATGGTTTTTAGCAATATTTTTCTCTAAATCCGCTATAACGATATTTAATATGTTTTCAAAGCTACTTTTTTTAAAACTATAGCCAAAACGACCTTCTTCAATCCTTGAAACATTTAATAAATCGTTGACTAAACCAATAACTCTCTCGTTACTTTTGTAACCGCGATCAAGTAATTCTTGTTGTTCTTTATTTAGTTTACCTGCATCACCGTCAGCCACCATTTTGATTACCCATTTAATTGCTGACAGTGGCGTTCTTAATTGATGAGCGGCGATTGATATAAATTCTGTTTTTAATTTGTCGAGGTTCTTCTCGCGAGTTAGGTCCTGAAATATTTTCATAACCCCTATGTTTTTTTTATCCATTCCGATAACTCTAGCTGTGATTATTTTGTAAATAATTTTTTGATCATTCTTCTCTATAATCAATTCTTCCACAGGAAACTCACTTGGATGACCTTCTTCTATCCCCTCTACAACAAATTTTTCGTTTACTACTGATTTAAAATTATTAAAACTCAGTTTTTTTGACGTTTGAATGCGTTTACCTAGTTTATCCGACGTTAATCCCAAAATTGAAGTCGCAGCTGGATTAATTAAATTAATTTTAAAATCCTTATCTAAAACAATCACTGGATCTATAAAATTAGAGATTATTGAATTTATTTTATTTTTTTCTTCCACCAGCTCTATATTGATTTGTAAAAGTTTTTTGTCTCTTCTGGCAAGAATTTTTGCCTGTTTGTCTAACTCTTGATTTTTCTTTTCATAAGACTTCTCCCTCTGAAAAAGCATACTAGAGCCATAACCAGCAAACAACCCAACAATTAAATAAAATATGGAAATTGTAACTGATTTAGTCAATGAAACAGACAGACTACTGAATTCCAAAGTAGCTTCGCTATAACGAGAAATGTGCGTAATTACACCAAAATATTCCGCAATTATCGTGATGTTCAATAATACGCCAGAAGAAATAGCGGAAATTATCACCCCGCTACGGCTAAACATCAAAGATGACGCCACAATCGGCAAAAAATAAAAAACCATGGAAATACTTTCTATACCGCCAGCCAGATGCATAATAATAGTGTAAAGGATCAATTCAATGACAATTTGTGAAAAGCTTAAATAATTTATCTGAGCCAAAAAATTTCTATTTCTTATTTTCCTAATCCATAGAGTAAAAAATAAATTTATAAAAAAAACCGAACATAAAAGAGCAGACATGGAAAAAAAAGAAAAATTAACATTCGAATCGCTCAAAACTTTTGTTAATACACCAATTATAAAAATCCCGAAAGAATAAAACCAGCGAGCCTTAATGATTAACTCGTTAACAACTAATTTTCTTTCAACTTGAAAATTCATGAATAATAATTAATTATAGTATTTTAAATCAACGCATTTAATAGCCGTTGCTTATTTTAAATATAGCATTTCTAAGACCTTTTTACAATTTTTTAATACAAAAAAGGCGGTAATTTCCGCCTCTTCTTCTGTCTATTGTAAAAATGTTATTTCTCTTTATTTATTATTCCTCTTACTTTTTTTACTATTTCTTCGGTTGTAAAATGCGCTTTAACCATATAATCAGTAGCCCCTAAGTCCTTTGCCTTTTTTACGTCACTATCTTGACCAAGGTTAGACAGCATAATAATCGGAATTCTAGAAATTTTTTTGTCGCTATTTTTTCTAATCTCAGCCAAAACCTGAAAACCGTCAATTGATGGTAATATAATATCGAGTAAAATCAAATCAGGTTTTATTTTTTCTACTTCAGCCAACGCTTGCTCTCCGTCAATCGCCTCATAAACTTCAAAGTCTTCTTTAACTAATTTCTTTGAACATATATCTCTTAAAAATTCATCATCTTCAACTAATAATATTTTTAAACTATGAATACCGCCTACACCTTTCTTCTCAATTTTAACATAATCGCTAAAATTACCACCCTTCTGACGATCAAGATATTTTCTTACTTTTTCTACTACTTCTTTCGGATCAAACTCAGTTTTTATTAAATGGTCAACTGCGCCTAGCTTCTTTGTCTTTTCAATTTCTACTGGCTGACCTGAGTTTGAAATGATAATTACTGGAATCTCTATGCTTTCATCTCTCATTTTTTCCAAAACTTCGTAACCGTTCATTTTTGGCATAACAATATCCAACAAAATTAAGTCTGGTTGCCATGCCTTAATCAAGTCATAGCCTTCTTCGCCATTATAACCAATATTTACTTCATATTTCTCTTTTTTCAATTTTGCCTCCAGTACGTTAGCTAAAGCCTCCTCATCTTCAATTATTAAAATTTTGTTAGCCATATCTTTTAATTCTTAATAAAACAATAAATAAATGTCATTATCTCTTATTTTTATTATAGCATATCTTATTGAATAATATCCAGACTAAGGTTAAAGTTAGGCTTTGCGCTTATTTTTTGTATCTTTTAACCCGGATAAGCCCTGAACATGTTGTTATTTTAACACCTTTTTTCTCTAATTCGTCTAAAAATAAATTCATACCCAAAGAATCAGACGCCATGTGCCCAGCTATTACCACATTAACATGATACTTCTCTGCTTCTTTTCTGTGTTCCTCACCCATGTGCATACCAATAATAGTACCTATGCCAGCTTGCGCTATCTTTTCGTATATTTCTTTTGAACCGCTAGTGCCACCAGTAAATTCGGTAACAGCAATTTTACCACAACTATTCTCTGGATTACCAACAAAAAGTTTTGGACCGGCATTAATTTTCACCGCCTCTTGATATTCCGGTATTTCTCTTAAAGTTTTTAAAATATCGTCAACGGTTTCCAGCCTTTTCTTTTTGAATAATTTAACCAAAAAATCTGCCCCTAAATTATCTGCTACAGTATGAGTACAAATAAAATCCAATTTTAGCAACCTCGCTATGTCAACATGTCGATCATGATTTGCCGAAGAAACTCCTCTACCAACTTCTGATATCCTCGGTTTTATGACTGATTCTGCAATATTAATAGGTACACCATAGTCTGCTAAAACCTGCGCCTGAAGATCCATGACACTATGTAAATCAGCCAAAGCCTTGCCTTCTGGATGATGAGCGATTACCAAATCTATATCACCCATTTTATCAGCCAATAATAGCTCTGGACCTTCCATATCTACGCCAACTAAAACTTTTTTAATATCTTTCTTTTTATTATCAACTAAAATTCTTGTGTCGCTATATGGATTAGTTAACTTTTCCTTATCAAACTCTTTTTTGGCTTCTGTATCTAATTTCTCATATTGTTTTTTTGTCCGCTCTAGATATTTTTTCACTTTATCCTGACCCCGTAAATCAGCCTTTATACCAAGTTTAACTGCTAAATCATAAATTTGTTGTGTCGTCATATATTTTTATATTTTAATTAAATTATCTTATTTTCTACTAAATAATCTTTAACCTTTTCAAAAATCTTTTTGTGTCCAGGGGAATTAGGGTGAACTCCATCAGAACATAATAAATCTAAATGCACACCCTCGTTTTTTTCAATAAAAAAATTTTTTCTTGTCTTGCTACTTCTCTTAAAATTTTATTATATTGATCTATATACTTGTTTAAATACGAACAACCAGGCACCCACGGAATTGGATTAGTCTTGGAATCGTCAACGTAGCTCCCTTCCAAAACCACAATTCTTGAAGAATATTTTTTAGCTATTGTTAAAATTTTTAACCAATTATCTTTAAACTCCTCTGGAGAAACTTAATGAGTTTTTTTCTTATTATTATAAACAGTATCATTCGTAATCATCCATATTAAAATAATATTTTCTTCATCTTTATCGCCCCTTATTTTGATATCATTATTAATTCTTCGTAAAAGACCTCGAGTGTCTTCGCCACTAATCCCTAAATTATAAACAAGAAAATAATCTTTATCATTAGAATTTATAACTCGCTGATGAAAATATTGTTTTAATCTATCTGCCCAACCGCCTTTTTCATCCCATGCGCCATAAGTTGAACTTGCTCCAAATATAAATATCTGCGCCATATTTTTAATTATTAATTCACGATTAATATTTTTATTCCCTTAGTGCTACAATTCTTTCTTCAACTGGAGGGTGAGTCATAAAAGCCTTGGCGA
>CAZKKV010000027.1:0-12180 GCA_964553705.1 uncultured Gammaproteobacteria bacterium | reverse complement strand
GTATCAGTGGTAGAAGAATTACCAAAAATTAGTTGGTCATTAACTGTATCAACTCTTAAATTATCATCTATGCCATCACCAACTGTCAGAGCCGAAGTAGAAACTACATCTATATCTAGAGCGCCGTTTAAATCCATATCGCCGTTAAAAATCGTTGGACCATTAAAGTAAGTTGTACCTGCCAAAGTAATAATGTCACTAGACGTATTAACGGTAAAAGTGTTGGTCGTACCATCACCAACCGTTAGAGCAACAGCTGAAGATTTATCAATGTCCAAAATATTATCAGCGTCTATTCTACCAGTGATATTAACATCACCTCTTAAAGTAGTTACGCCAGAAGAAAATAACCCATATTCACCAACTGATGCACCTTTCACGCCAAGTAATCCCGTAACACCCAAATTAGCAAAAATTGCCTGACCAGAAGTAAAAGATCCGTTAACAGTTAAATCACCTTCAATAGTTTCATTACCTTGAATAGTTGAATCGCCAACTACTCTTAGATTTTCTCTAGCAAGTAAATTGTTCGCCCAAATATCAACCGCGTTAATAGTATTTGAAAATTCTGATTTACCTTCAACTCTTAGGGTTTTAGTAGTCAAAGAATGCGTTACTTGTAGATCGTCATCGATTTTCAGTATTCCTTGGCTGTTGTATAGACCGTTTAATATATCAACGCCACCAAGAACAGTTAATTTATCATCAAATCTAGCTGGTCCACCAACATTTAATTCTTGATTGGCATAAACATTACCAGTAATATCTAGATTGCCATTAATTTTATTTGGATTAGACAAAGGTTGTCTAACAATCATTTGGGTACTAACTGGTCCAGTAACTATTCTTTCTGTTTCAACTAATTTCTCCTCTGTATCAGTCTGATACATTTGAGCATAACGAGACTTCAAACTATCTGGAATAATAAAATCAATCACTCTGGTATAAATATCTCCTAATGACAGAGCTGATCTAACTGTCTCTTTAGCTAAATAATCTTTGCCTGACTGATTATATTCTTTGATTGCTTGATTAGTTTCTTTGGCTTTTGTAGTGGCTTGCGCTAATTTATTTGAACTTGACTGGGAATATCTAGCTACCTTTTGAGCACTAGCTAAAGTTAAATCAACCATCTTCTCTCCGAGAATATAAGACAAGTCTTTTTGTGCATCAGCTGACTGATTAAAAGCTACCTTAACATTGTCTTTGGCCGAATCAACAACTTGTCGACTACGATTAGCTGTAATACTGGCCATCGCTAATAATCGGCTAGTGAATTGTTCCTCTTTTTCTTCTGTTACACCAGCTACTCGGCCTTTTTGGCTTTTGTTTCTTTCATCGCTAATTACTAATCCAGATATATCTTTGATTATTTTCTGGCTAGTTTGTCCCAGGTTATCGGCGAAACTAATCACTGTACCCAAACTACTTTGACCAATCTTCTGTATTTGATTAGGTAATAATTTAAAAACTAAATTTGTCTGAATAAATTTATCATTCAGAATTCCAACGACTTTATTCGCTGTCATCTCAACAAGTTCAACTCCCTTGTTGGTGACTGGCTCAATCTTTTGATTGTATTCACCCTGCCAAAATTTAGCGATAAAAATTACTTGATCTCCTACTACGCCCAATCTTTTGGCAACAAGTTTATTTCTGTGTTTAATATTGTCTTCCAAGCTAATTGCTATATCAATACTTTTATCTATTAATTTTTCGTTCCATTTAGTATAATGTTTTCCAAAAGTCGAATCAGTAAAATTATTTCTTAAATCATTCGCATTTTTACCATGAATAATTTTTCCAACTACGACTTTTATTTTTTTACCAGAATCAATTATGCTTTGATCGAAAATTTTACCGATATGAGCCGTAGCGCCAGGAACAAATAAGCCCAGCATAACAGAAACGACCAAGGCGCCCAAGCCAGCAGTCGCCAGTTTAGCTGCCCATGCTGGACCAGTTTTAATTTTCTGCACCGGCTGATAAACTTTTTTCGCTGCTTCTTTTTTGGCTGATTCACTAAAAGTTTTTGTCCACCAATAAAAATTTAAAAATCGAGGAATTTGTTTTTTTACCAAGTCGGCCAAAATTTTAGTTTTTGGGAAAAAATAACCGCCAACCGTTTTTCGTATTTTGGCAATACCGACAGCAAGCCAAAAACCAAAAACCTTAATTGACACAAAAATTTTTCTATAATCAGATACTAATCCGAAAATAATTCTATTTTGAAAATCTTTTAAACTTAATTTTGTTTCTTTAATTATTTTTTCAGCTGCTTCTTCTCTTTTACGACGACTAACAATTTTTCTCTGTCTAGTCTTTATACCAACGTCTAGCTTGACCGCTTCACTCATCTCTTTCTCGAAAAACTTTTTTTCATTCTCTAAACTATCAGTCCAGTTATTTTTTATTTCCTCATCAATATCTACGATGCGCTTAATCGAAATCTCTTGAATATCATTTAAATTATCTTCTATTACTTTCTCCAATCTCTTTTCTTCAAAAATTTCTTTCTTCTCTGGTAAGATATCTTTTGGTTCAATCTTTTCTGATGAAACTTCAATCGGCTGAAATTATTCTTCAATTCGCGTCTCTGCCTCAACTTTCGGTTTAATCAACTCGTTAGAAACAAGCATGTCTCGCTTATTATCTCTGGCATGTCTTTCGAGATATTCATTAAACCATTCTTTGGTGGTGAAATAGTTGCGACCGACTTTTTTTGCTTTTAACTTTTTTCTTTGCACTAACAAAGAAATATAGACTGGACTATACTGACTGTTTTGAGAAATATTTCTCAGAGATATTAATTTTTTCTCATCGTTTGAGACCTTTCTTCGCATGGGGATTTTATTGCTGAAGTTGTCTTAAATTTTCTATTTTTTTATATCTTTTTAATTGATATTCTTAACTCTATTTATCGTCTAAAATTAGTAAATATTTACAATAATAATTATCATCCCTTTAACATCATTCCAACATCATTCTGATATCATTAATTATACCATATTTTTACACACTTTATTGTTGATTTAAATTTTGTGAAAAACTTTAGTAAAGATGTTTTTTATGCCATAAAATTGCTACAAAAATCAAATAAATACAAATTTGATAGTATCATTTTTTACCCTTACTTTAGTCTAATTTTTACCAGTAAATTATCATTATTCTATCTGTTCTTTTTCATGCAAAATTTAATGAAAAAAATAAAAAAAACGGCTTATTATTTAAACCGCTTGAAAAATAAAAATTTTCGTCAAACTTATCCACAATCATTATGAATCCGCATTGTCTTCCATAAATCTAGTATTAAAAAACAACTACGAAATAGCTGTCTTAAAATTTACCTTCTCTCGCCTATTCTGTTTTTTTATTTTGTTCTATCATCTTTATTTTTCTAAAAACAATTCCGCCAATCAGCGCCATAAATATCACGCCAAAATGTAAGCTCCACCACCAGTGATCAAAAAGAAACATAGCTGTCGGTATCAATATCAAAACAATAAAAAATTCTTGGCTTGATTGAAAAAATAATGCCCAAATTAAAAAGGCAATAATAGAAATAAAAAATAGCAAACCAATAATTCCTATCTCTGACCAAATTAAAAAATACGTATTATGAGCTGGTTGATATTCCCAACTCGACCTATTCATTGTATCTCTATTTTTTTGTTCAAGGATGTAATTGCCAATACCTAAACCAAAGAAAAAATTATCTTTTATGATTTCTGTTGCTTCTTTGTTTGATGCAACTCTCTCGTTAATTGACTGATTTTCAATTCTCCCCTCCCCGCTTATTCTGATGCCTGCTAACCCGCCAAACTGACTCAATAAAACAAAAAGTAATATAAAAAAACATACCAAGTATTCCAAAATTATTTTTTGGTTAATCAATTTCTTGCCGGGTAAACTCAAAACAAGCAAGCCAACCAATCCAAAGACCAATCCCAGCCAAGCATTGCGCGAAAAGCTAAAAAACAAAGCAACAAAAAAAACCAAATTAAAAATTTTTAGCAGGCTTGATAATTTTACCGAGTTTTTTTTGCCGAAAAAACCCAGCTCAAAAAGTATTGCCAAAATTATGCCAACCGCCATTACTCCGCCAAAAATATTCGGATGATCCATCCCGCCATAGGCTCTCAGCCATCTCTCACCGCCGGCTTCCACTACCGACGCGCCTAAATTGCCGGCCCAATGGCCAGTCAAACCAAGCCACTTGCAGCTAAAACTATCTTGTGTTAAAAATTGCCAAATCGCCAAACATGCCTGAATAAAAATCCCCGCCAATAAACTCAAAATAAATTTCGCTTCATTATAACTGACACTAGCTACCAGCCAAAGAAAACCAATAGCCAAAAGAAACCTTAAATAATAAAAAATCGCCAATCCTTTGTCGCAAGCAAAAAAAATAGAAATAAAAATAGCCAGCTCCAAGCCGGCCACTAGCCACCAAAAAATATTTATCTTATTATCCTTTATACCTTTATTAAATTTGTAAACCGCCCAAAAAATAATCAATAAAACAACCAAAACATCAACGACATACAAGCTAATAGTCAAATACTCGCTATAACCGTTATTTATCATGCCTGGCTTAATAATCCACCTGGTCTGCCACGGTAAAACAAAAGCTAAAAGATACATGCCATATTCAATGATTTTACTTAATTTTTTTTCAAATAATTTCTCCATTTTATAATTTTTCTAGTAAATTTTCTATGTTCATCTCAAAACCTCTTGTTAGCTCTTTAATCTTCTCTTTGAATTTATTTTGATAATACCTCCTCCTGTCGTTTTCATGAAATTTTAAAATAGTATCGATAATAACTACATTAGTATTTTTGTTTGCCATTTTTTTCAAAACAGGTGGCATGATTTTCATCTGCCAAGACTTAAACTGCGGCTCCAATCCGCCGATAAATAAATCTATTATCTCTTTGGCATATTCCGACAGCACAGGTTTGACTTTTATTCTTGAGCTGATTGCTCGACTAGTTAAATTCGGCAATTCCCTCTTTAACCATTGATTAGCTTTTATTAATTTCTTATAACAATCACCAGAATCATAAATCGGCATCAAGCCAGCCAGCCAATATTTAAAATAAATATCGCCTCCATCTAATTGTAAATCAAATAAATCAAGACTGTCTTTGCTAATAAAAAAACTTAAACATATCTTGTCACGCGAATTTTCTTCTGTCGGCCGCCAACCAAAAACTTTTGTAATTGCCACGCAAAAAAAACGGCTAATCCAAATTCTTTTTTTCTGAGTAACAATAAACAAATCAATATCACTTTGGTCTCTTAAATTATGCTGGCCAATCAAATTACCGATAGCAATTAATTCTATCCAAGGAATAAATCTAAAAATTCGGCAAAGAAACTTGACCCGCTTGATTTTTCTATCAGTGTAATTATATCGCCTTTTTCTGGTTTCAATTATTGTTTTACGTCCGGCTAAAAAATAAAAACCGTCACGGTATTCAATTTTTTCTATACCAATTTCTAAAATTTTAACCACCTCGCTTAAATCGCACGGTATTTCTAGATACTGCCAAATTTCAAAATCAGTCAATGGAAAATCAAACATGTCAAAATAGGCAACCGTTTTCACGATTGCCTCCTTGATAAAAATATTTGTTTGAAAAATAGTTTCGTTCATACTTTGTTTATTCGTAGTTTATAATTTTTTCGTTATTCCTGTCTCCTTTTTTGAAAAACTGTCAGCGAATTAATTGACATCTACAATTCCCGCCCTCCCCCTCTGTCATTCCCGCGAAGGCGGGAATCTAGTTTAAAATCACACAACTAATATAAAAAGTGAGATATTTTTAAATATTTTTACTATTAACCTCTGGATTCCCAATCAAGTTGGGAATGACAAAAAATAAAAACTATTAATATACAAATATCACTCATTATTCTGCCTTTGGTCTATCAATAGCCATCGGCTCAATCTCTGATTCACCTTCAGTTATTTTCGCTACATCTTTATCAATCTTTTTAAACTCTTTATAGGCATTATTATAATGATTAACTGTCGTTGACATACTAATTCCCAGTTTTTTCATAAAATCATCATAGCTTAAAATATGTCGATTCAATTTTTCAACATTACCTCTGATTGATTTAGCACTTTCTTCAATCTGTAACGCCCGTAATCCTTGTAAAACCGTCTGCAAGTAAGCCAAAAAAGAAGTCGGCGAAACGATTATTACATGCTTTTCTTTAAAAGCATATTCAATTAAATCACGTGTATTAATCTGTACTGCTCCAACTTTGTTTATTAATAAATCATAATAAATCGCTTCTGATGGAATAAACATAAAAGCAAAATCCATTGTTTTTTCACCCGGTTTAACATATTTGGCAGTCTCATCAATTCTAGTTTTTAAATCCTGTTTAAAAGCTTTTTCATATTTCTCTCTTGTCTCACCGTCGCTGGTATTTAATAGTTTCTCATAGTTTTCCAAACTAAATTTTGAATCTACTGGGATAACTTTATCTTTAACAAATACAACAGCATCTACTATACTACCGTCTTTAAATGGATATTGCATCTGATAAGAATTAGGCGGTAAAACATTTTTCAATGTTTCTTCCAAAAAATACTCGCCCAAAACACCTCGCTGTTTTGGATTTTTTAAAATATCCTGCAAATTTTGTAATTGGGCTGAAAAGTTCACTACCTGCTTATTTGTTTCGTCTAATTTAGTCAACTTTTCTGTTACGTCAGTAATTAGCTTGGCTGATTGTCCAGTTATTCCTTGAATAATTTTAGTGGTTTGTCCAAAATGCTCTTGGGTTGTTCTATGATTTTCCGATAGTTTGGTATCAAGAACTTGCCGTAAATCCTTATTCTGTTCGGACAATTGGGCTAATTTTTCCATCATAGTGATTAATTTTTCTGTATCAGCTGGACCGCCTTTTTTAAATTGAGCAAAAATTAAACCCGCAATTACGATAATCAACAAAACTAATAAAAATATAATTGCACCTTCCATATTTAATATCTTAATTTTTAATAAAAACAATGAGTCAAAAATTACTAATTTATATCTATTACGTAGCATGCTACGTAACAAAAAATTTTTTTACTTTTCAATTTTTTATTTATGTCTCTTTTTGTCATTCCCGCTCACCTTACTGAAGCGATAGAGAAATAGGCAAAAATCTATTATGATTAAGTCAAAAATAACAAAAAAACCAACGATTACTACTTTTAACTTTATAAACTTTTCAACTTTTTACTCTATTAATCAGCTAACTTTAGAATACAACTAGTTTAACAATAAAAATTAAATATCGCAACTCTTGCTATTATCTCTTTTCTTGTGTATAATAAACGTCGTTATTCTAACTCATAATCTGACTAGATTACCTCGGTAAGTTTTTGCTGGGGCTAAATTAAATATGACTAACGTTATAAAAATTAAAGGTGCCCGCGTTCATAACTTAAAAAATGTTAGCTTGGAAATTCCACGCAACAAACTAATTGTTTTCACTGGTCTATCTGGTTCAGGCAAATCTTCTCTAGCTTTTGACACTCTCTATGCTGAAGGCCAGCGTCGCTATGTTGAATCATTGTCTTCATACGCCCGACAATTTATCGGTCTGATGGATAAACCAGATGTTGACCTAATTGAAGGTCTGTCGCCAGCGATTTCAATTGACCAAAAATCAACTACTCATAATCCACGTTCAACCGTTGGCACGATTACAGAAATTTACGATTATTTACGCTTGCTTTTTGCACGAATCGGCATACCTCATTGCCCAATTTGCGGTCAAAAAATAAAACACCATTCAATTGACGAAATTGTTAATCAAATTAAAAAAAATTACGCCCAAAAAACTATTTTTATTTTAGCGCCAGTAATCAAAGACAAAAAGGGTGAACATAAAAATATTTTAGAGGGTATTGCCAAAGCCGGCTATTCTCGAGTTAGATTTGATAAAAAAATTTATTCTTTGGAAGAATTCGCCGATTTAACCGTTGATAAAAACAAAAAACATAATCTGGATATAATTATTGATTATTTAACCATTAACGACAACAAAGAAGACGCCGCCCGATTAACTGAATCAACTGAAAAAGCACTAGAATTAGCCAATGGATTAATTACTATCGCGTTAGTTGAAACAAGTAAAAATAAAAATTCAACAAAAGAAAATGTCTACTCTCAATTATTTGCCTGTCCGACTTGCGGTATTAATTTACCCGAGCTAGAACCAAGAAATTTTTCATTTAATTCTCCTCATGGTGCCTGTCCAGATTGTGCTGGTTTGGGTACAAAATTGGAAATAGACCCAAAACTAATAATTAATTTTAATTTAACGATCGCTCAAGGAGCAATTAAACCATGGTCACACGGCGCACCTAACGGTCAAACATGGATGATGCGCATCCTCGGTACAGTCGCCCAAAGACACGGCTTTGATCTAAACGTTCCAGTAAAAGACTTAACGAAAAAACAATTAGACATCGTCCTTTATGGCACTGGTGATAAAAACTACAATGTTGATTACGAAAGCAATCGCTTTTCTGGAGAATTAACAACAGAATTTGAAGGTATAATCCCGAATCTTGAGAGACGATATCAACAAACCGAGTCAGATTATATTCGCAAAGAGATTGAACAATATATGCGAGTCCTAATTTGTCCGTCCTGTCAGGGCAAAAGATTGAAGCCAGAAATTCTCGGCGTTAAAGTCGGAGACCACTCAATTCATGATATTACGAATAAAACTATCGATGAGACTAAAAAATTCTTTTTACATATTGATAAAAAAAAGGTTTTATCTGTTCGTGATAAAAAAATTTCTGCTCAGATATTAAAAGAAATAAAAACCAGACTAGATTTTTTAACCAATGTCGGCCTTAATTATTTAACGCTTAATCGTTCAGCTAACACTTTGTCAGGCGGAGAAGCCCAACGCATTCGTTTAGCTACACAAATTGGCTCAGCTCTGACTGGAGTGCTTTATATTTTAGACGAACCGTCAATCGGTTTACACCAAAAAGATAACAATAAATTAATCCATACCCTCAAAGCTCTGCGCGATTTGGGCAATACGGTTATTGTGGTTGAGCATGACGAAACAACTATGCTAGCAGCTGATTGGCTTGTCGACATCGGACCAGGTGCTGGCGAACACGGCGGAGAAATAATCGCTCAGGGAACACCAGTAAAAATTAAAAAATCCGCAAAATCTATTACTGGCAAATATTTAAGCGGTCAAAAGAGCATCCCTCTGCCAAAAAAGTATCGCACTGGTATCGGTAAAAAAATAAAAATAATCGGCGCCAGCGAACATAATCTAAAAAATATTGACGTTGAATTTCCTTTGGGTAAATTTATCGCCATTACCGGAGTATCTGGTTCTGGTAAATCAACTTTGATGACCGATATTCTAGCCAACTCTTTGACGAAGAAGTTCTATCGAACAAAAATTCAGCCAGGTAAGCATGACAAAATAGAAGGTTTGGAATATATAAATAAAGTTATAAATATTGATCAATCACCAATCGGCCGTACTCCACGCTCTAATCCAGCAACTTATACTGGCGCTTTTACCCCTATTCGCGACTTGTTTGCCTCTCTACCCGAAGCCAAAATTAGAGGCTACAAAGCCGGACGCTTCTCCTTTAATGTCGTTGGTGGCCGCTGTGAAGCTTGCGGTGGCGACGGTATGGTAAAAATTGAAATGCAATTTCTTCCAGATATCTATGTCGAATGCGATATCTGTCACGGAAAAAGATATAACCAAGAAGCGCTAGAAATACACTACAAAGAAAAAAATATATCCGAAATTCTACATATGACAATTGAAGAAGCCATGCATTTCTTTAAAAACATTCCAATTATTTACCAAAAATTAGCCACACTTTTTGAAGTCGGACTCGGCTATATTAAACTCGGTCAGTCAGCCACTACCTTATCAGGCGGTGAAGCCCAGAGAGTAAAATTGGCGACTGAATTATCCCGCCGAGCAACTGGCAGAACTCTTTATATTTTAGACGAACCAACTACTGGTCTACACTTTGACGACATCAAGAGATTACTCGACGTATTGAACCGTTTAGTCGACAAAGGTAATACTGTTTTAATCATTGAACACAATTTGGATGTAATTAAATCAGTTGACTGGGTTATTGATTTGGGACCAGAAGGTGGCGACAAAGGTGGCGAAATCGTCGCCCAAGGAACACCGAAAGATGTAGCTAAAATAAAAAAATCTTACACCGGTCAATACTTGTCAAAAATTTTTTAATAAAAATAACAAAGGATATAATAAAAGACTAAATCTATGCTTAGAGATTTAGTCTTTCTGTTTATAAATAAATTTTAAAAAAATAAAGAAAGACGGAATCTTGTCAAAGATTCCGTCTCGGTATTTCACAAATCCATTTTTTTATTGCGGCTGAATTTCTACCGCTGGCCCCGAGGCCCCAATTTTCGATAATTTAGCGTAAAGACTATCCTTCATTGCGGTATAGCTTGGACATTTGAGTACAACGACCCCTTTTTTGGTCCTCCACGCGACATAGAATTCTTGAACCGATGTTTCGACGAGCACATTCGTCATACTTTTTTTTCTCATAGTGATCGGCTCATTTAAATTCGACGTCCGGATTACCGGCTCGAGAGTTTTATTTTTTTCATCCAACGTTCCGATGTAGTTGGCAGATGTCATCGTCAACGCTGTCCCCTGGTTTGTGCAAGTTAATATTGAGCTGTCCATCGGCGATACACCGGAAGCAACCGCCATTGCCGAGATGGGCAGGACAAGTAAAAAAACAGCGAGGATGAAGCTCATGCCGAAGAAAATCGCAATCAACCTTTTTCTCCTGTCAGGACTTCCTCTTACAGCCAAGTTAAAGATTCTCATAAAATTCCCTCCAGTTTCATTGAATCGGTTTATGGGGGGGGCAACCAAGTCGCTATGCCCACTTTATTTCTCTCCTTTCTGACCAGGGCAACTAGTCGTTTATTTTTAAAAAAAAGAACAAATAACTAAATTATCTTTAATATAACAAATGTTTCACGAAAAAACAAATAGAAACAAAATATCGTCCTATGTTTGTAGACCTCTCTCTACCTTGCTACACTCAGCACCCCTCTCCTAATTAGGATAGGGGTTAGGGGTGAGGTATTTTTAAAAAACCTGCACAGTGAAAACCAATAATTCCGTATCTTTATTTTTATAACAATCTGGCTCTAAACCGGCTTTTTGTAGACATAATTGAGATAAAAACTCTTCCTGACTCCATCCAGTCTCATCGGCTACTTGCGGTAAAAACACCCCGCTACGTCCGTCTTTTTTTACTATTACCCCATGCTTACCCATCTCTATATCTTTCCAACTATTAATTTTTTCTGGTGCTGACAAAACGCTTATCTCATACTCTAATTCACTTAATTCCTTTTTATCTATTGAGTCAAAACGATAGTCTTTACTACAAGCTTCAATCGCCATATCGCGAACCACCTGCCATAGAGGCTCTTTACTGGGAATAATCTGACCAATACAGCCTCGTAACTGTTCTTTCTTTTTTATGGTAACAAACGCTCCTTCTTGCCTTTTCAATCTCTCGTCATTAATCTTGAATTCAGAAATTTTCCCGTTTTTTACAAAATTCTCAACTGTTTCTTTGGCGATATCCAATAGCTGCTCTTTTTGCTTATTATTAAGTTCATCTATCTGCTGTCCGTTGTCTGTTTTAGTAAAAAAAGCAATCGCCCCATAGCCGACCACTCTTTTCTGATCACCAATGCCAATAGCATCTCCACTATTTTCATATCCCAAAATTTCTGCCTCCCAGTTTAATGCCTTAGCCATAACCATCGCTGTCTTCACGCCATCAATACCGCACAAAACCGTCTGCTCACCAGCTATACCCTGATTTAAAATTCCTTTGGCATATTTTTCTAATTCCTCTACGTTGCAAGTTTTAATTTTGTTTAAAGTCTCTTTATCAATTCTATTAGCGTCTTCGTACACTGGATAATGCGACATATCAGTGGAAATAATCAAAACGTCATCGTCGCCAATATTTTTTGCCAATGCTTCAACCAATGCTTGATAATTGCTATTATCCGTATTGCCAAAATAAATCGGTAAAATTTTAAACTCCCCTTCAACCACGCTTTGCAAAAACGGTACCTGAACTTCTAG
>CAZKKV010000026.1:9234-12248 GCA_964553705.1 uncultured Gammaproteobacteria bacterium | reverse complement strand
GAACCTGCGACCTTCTGCTTAAAAGGCAGTTGCTCTACCAACTGAGCTAACGGCGCCTAATTCTATTGTTTTTTTAATCTTCTGTTTAAATCCCGAGCACTCGGGACTACCAACTTCTTGTCCCGTCATAGCTTAAGCGTAGGAGAAAGCTAACGGCGCATGTCTAATAGCTATTATACAAACAAAATAAAAAATCCGCCACCACGGATAAGCTTCAAAAATAATATAACATATCTTTCATAAAATTACAACACTGTTTTTTAGTATATAAAATTTAGTGGAAAAATCGTGGATAATTCCTACTTGCTTTTAGGTTAGCGGGAGTGTAGGATAAATATATGGCAAAAAAAGACTCACAATTTGATAAACTACCACCTCAAGACATTGAAACTGAAAATTCTCTTTTAGGCTGTCTTTTGATTGATAAAGACGCCATTATTAAGGTGATTGATTTAATCAGACCTGAAGATTTTTACAAAGACGCCAATGGTGTAATTATGACTGCTATCCAAGAATTATATACGCACCACGAGCCAATTGATGTAATTACTCTAACCAGCAAGCTTGAAGAAAAAAATAAATTAGACGAAATAGGCGGTCGAACGTATATTGCTCAACTATCCAATACTGTTGCTACATCTTCTCATGTAGTTCATTACGCTAATATTGTCCAAAAAAAAGCTACCCTCAGGCGCCTTATAAAAACAGCGGCGGAGATTACTGAATTGGGTCATCGTGAAGAAGAAGAAATCGAAAAAATACTTGATCAAGCCGAACAAAAACTTTTTGGCGTTTCGCAAAAGTATTTAAAAAATATTTTTCTACCGATTGACAATCTTTTGACTGAAGCTTTTGATCGTATTGACGAATTACATAAACAAAGCGGTAAATTGCGTGGCCTACCTACTGGCTTCCCCGATTTAGATGGATTGTTAGCTGGTTTACAAAATTCAGATTTAGTCATCCTGGCTGCTCGTCCTAGTGTTGGTAAAACTTCTTTTGCCTTGGATATCGCACGCCAATCCGCCATAAAAAGCAAAACTCCAGTTGGTATATTCTCATTAGAAATGAGTAAAGAACAATTGGTTGATAGAATGCTTTGCGCTCAAGCTAATGTCAGTTTATGGCGCATGAGAACAGGTAAACTATCCGACCGCGATGACGACAATGATTTTTCTCGTATTGGTAATGCTATGGGGCAATTATCTGAAGCGCCGATATATATTGATGATTCAGCCAGTTCAAATATTATGGAAATCAGGACCAAAGCCAGACGTCTGCAAATGGAAAAAGGTCTTGGTTTAATTGTTATTGATTATTTACAATTAATGGAAGGTCGCAATAGATATGGTGATAATCGTGTTCAAGAAGTTTCTGAAATAAGCAGGGGCTTAAAAGGTATTGCCCGTGAATTAAACATCCCTGTTCTGGCTCTATCGCAATTATCACGCGCTGTTGAACAAACACGACCAGCTATCCCTAAATTATCGCATTTACGCGAGTCTGGATCAATTGAACAAGATGCCGATGTAGTTATGTTTCTTTATCGTAAAGCAGCCGATCGCGGATATGAACCCGAAGACTTGCCTGAACACGAAAAACATTTAACACAAGTCTATGTGGCTAAACATCGAAATGGTCCAACTGGAAAAATTACTTTATTTTTTGATGAAGATACTGTTAGCTTTAAAAATATAGAAAAAACCGGTTTAGAGGAGCCGGGAGAATATTAAAATAGACAACATCAAGGAGGGGTGTATCATGGCAAAAAAAGAGATATTGCATGAAGAAACAAAAAAAAGAATAATAGAGCTTATTGATTTAATCGTAAAAGACGGCATAGCAGATCGTCTTGATGATAACGACCCTCTGCAAAATGTTCGTATCACTGAAGATTCCGAAGATAAATCTTTTACACTTGGCAAACAACCAAAAAAAGAAGATAATGTTGACGCTAAAGTTAATTCCTCGATAGAATTTTACGCCACCCAAATTCTTTATCTAAGAAAATCTGTTATTGAAAGAGGCTGATGTAAAATTATCAAGTGGGACATGTCGCAAGACCTGCCCCACCATTTTCTCCAAAAAACAAAAAAATTTTTATCACAAATTTTATAATTAATTATCTGTTAAAAACATGTTTAACAAGTTAAAACAATTCAAAGATTTACGTTCACAAGCAAAAACCCTACAAAATGCTCTGTCTCAAGAATCTATTACGGTTGAAAAAGGCGGGATTAAAGTAGTAATAAATGGTAACTTAGAAATCACTCAAATTATTATAAATGAAGATTTGGCCAAAGATAGTCTGGAAGGTATGCTAACAGAATGTCTCAATGAGGCTATAAAAAAAGTGCAAAGACTAATGGCTCAAAAAATGCAGCAGATGGGCGGGCTGCCTAATATTACATAACAATATGTTTTTCCCTAAGGCTATTGAAAATCTGATAAACGAATTACAAAAATTACCAACCGTCGGTCCAAAAACGGCTGAAAGATACGCCTTTTACCTTTTGAAACAGCCAGCCGAACAACTACAAAAATTTGCTCAAGCAATCGCCGAACTTAAAGAAAAAATTACTATTTGTCAAAACTGTTTCGCTATAACAGAAAAAAATCCATGTCAAATTTGTATTGACAGTAAAAGAGACAAAACCACCATCTGTATTGTTGATAATACACGAGACATGCTATCGATTGAATCAACCAAGCAATATAATGGTCAATATCATATTTTAGGTGGACTAATAAATACAATAGAAAACATTAGACCGGAAAATTTAAATATTCATCAATTAATAGCTAAGGTTAAAAAACACACTCCAAAAGAAATAATTTTAGCGTTAAGTTCAAATATTGAAGGCGAAACAACATCTTTGTATTTAACTAAAATTTTAAAATCTTACGAAATAAAAGTTAGCCGATTGGCCAAAGGTCTGCCGACTGGCACTGACCTAGAATACGCTGACGAGATGACATTGATTAATGCCTTGAAATATAGAAACGAATTATAA
>CAZKKV010000026.1:0-9134 GCA_964553705.1 uncultured Gammaproteobacteria bacterium | reverse complement strand
GTTTTATTTTTATATTTTATAACTGTTACTTTCTTATCTTTCCCCTGCTCTAAGATTTTACCACTTACTTTGTCGCCCAAAGAAGGCGTTCCTAAACTGATGTTTTTACCATCAATATCCGCAATCATCAAAGTATCAAATTTTACTGATTTACCTTCTTCTTCTTTTAATTTTTCGATTTTTATGGTTTGTCCCTCTTTAACCTTGTATTGCTTACCACCAGTTTTTATTACTGCTATTTTAGTCATATATCTTATGTTAAATTATTTTTAATAATAATCAAAAACAAAAACCGCCTCTGCGGCTATTTTTTTATGTATATCTATGTTAAACAATTTTCTTATCCTTGTCAAGTAAAGTAAAAGTAATAACAACCCCAAGCATTATAAATATCAACGCCCCTAATGCGAATAGCTTCCCTTTACTTTGTAAAAATAACGCGCTTAATCCAAAAATTAAAGAAAACAAGTAATATATTAGCACTGTCAATCTAGTCGGTATCCCCAAACCAACTAACCTAAAATGAAGATGCTGTTTATCGGCAAATTTAAATGGGTTTTTTCTGGCTACTAATCGCCTAACAACAGTCCAAATTGCGTCAATTATTGGAACCCCCATGATTAGTAAAGCAATTGCTATTTTACCACCAGAAATGATTGCTAATACTGCCAAAACATAACCCATTAGTAAAGAACCACCTTCTCCCAAAAATATTTTTGCTGGATGCCAATTAAATACCAGAAAACCAAAACAACAAGCAGAGAAAACCAGAGCCGCTAAACCGATATCTGGCTGATAGTATTTCGTGGTTATAGTAAATAAAAAAATTACCAAGCCACCGATAGCCGCCATACCGCTAACTAACCCGTCTAATCCGTCTAGCAGTTTAGTTGTATACATCATGCCCATAGTCCAAGCAAAAATTAAAATTGGTGATAAAAATCCAAGTATAATAAAACCGCCAAGTGGATTAGTTATTTTTTCAATCTCTACTCCACCAGCGATCACGCAAAGCGATGCTAGTACGGGCCAAATTATTTGATAAGCTGGTTTTAAATCATATTTATCATCAAGAAATCCGCCAATCATCAAAAAGCAAGCGCCAATAAAAAATCCTAGCCAATGGCTAGTAGATAAATTTCCGGCCATCAGTTTATCTTGAATAAAATATAAAATAATAAAAAACGATAAAAAAATCGCCATGCCGCCAAGAAGTGGCGTATCTGCACCATGATTTTTTCTTGTATCGTCGGGCCTATCAATAATTTTTAATCGCTTGGCTAAAATTTTAACCGTCAAAGTAAGTAGTGAGGTTAAAATCACTGCAACACTAAAAATTAAAAAATAGTAAAAACTCATATTTTATACTTTATTCTTTTATTTAGACAATCAACAGTTTAAATTTATTCACAGACTTGACTAAATGTAATTTTAGTGTTTAAATATAATTATTAGATCTTTTAAAAGGGGCTGTGTAAAAACTTAACAAGAAGTAAAAGGAGGGGGAAGTGAACAAAGAAACATTATCCGTAATTGTGCTGGGGGAATTTAGTACACAAGCTCAAAAAATAATTTTAAATAGTGCTGGCATAATGGGCATGGATATGACAGCCTGGTTTACAAGACCGAAACCAGACGAAATTGTGCGAGCAACCTTTTGTAGTATTATGATGTGTAGTCCTGAAATTTTTAAGGACTACGAGGATTTTCTTACAAAATGTTCAAGAGAAACAAAAATACTAGTTGCCACAGAAAAAGATGAGATAGACTTTGTTCTTCCTGATAGTATATCTCTCGTGTTTGTGGATAAACGCATTCATGGTCTGATAGGCAGGCTACCCCGTTAACTTATAGTTCAAGGACGCAAAACGCTGCGTCCTTTTTTATTTTTTAAAATATTAAAGTTCTCTCCCCTTCTCTATCGACACATTGGTTTCGCTATCAATAACCACTGTGTCACGTCTATTTACTTCTCCAGTCAAAATTTTGTTAGCAATTTCATTTTCTATTTTGTCTTGAATTAAACGTCTTAACGGTCGAGCGCCAAATTTCGGATCAAAACCTTGCTGGGCTAATAACTTTATTCCAGTTTCTTCAATCTGCAAACCGACGCCTTTGACTTCAAGCATTTTCTTGGTTTTGTTTAAAATTAATTTTGTTATTTCTTCTACATCATCTATACTCAAAGGTTTAAAAACAATAATTCCATCAAAACGATTTATTAATTCAGGCCTCAACGACTGGTTCAATTTCTCGTTAATCAAAGTTTTTTTAATTTCCTCAATTTTTTTACCAGCCATAATCTGTGCTTGGATGTAAGTGGCACCGATATTGGAAGTGGCGATAATAATACAATTTGTAAAATCAATCGTTCTGCCCTGTCCATCGGTCAATCGACCGTCATCCATAACTTGCAAAAATAAATTCAAAATATCTGGATGAGCTTTTTCAAATTCATCAAGTAGAATCAAGGCAAAGGGCAACTTCCGAACTGCCTCAGTCAGCAATCCTAAATTTTGAGGGCTACCAATCATTTTTTCTACGCTGTCCGGATGCTGATATTCACTCATATCTACTCTTATCATATAATCTTCATCTCCAAAATAAACTTCAGCAATCGTTTTGGCCAATTCGGTCTTTCCGACGCCAGTCGGCCCCATAAATAAAAAGTTGGCAATCGGACGCTTACCTTCCCGTAATTCAGCCCGAGCCCGCCTTAAACTGTCAGCCACTATGTCAACCGCCTCTGCCTGATCAACCATCCTTTCATGAATTTTTTCCTCTAAATTTAATAATTCTTGACCTTCGCTTTGGCTAATTTTATTAACTGGAATTTTAATTATTTCACTGATAACACTAGCTACATCTTCCTCATTGACAACACTACCACTACCTTTGATTTTTGCCGTTTTAACAGCAATCGTTTCAAGTATCTTTATCGCCTTAGCTGGCAAATATTTGTCGTGAATATATTTATCAGTTAGTTTGACTGCTTTGGCGATTGAATTATAGGAAAAATAAACATTATATTTACTTTCAAAATAGCCAATTTTACTTTCAATCATCTGTATTGCTTGGTTTATTCCAGGTTCTTCTATTTCAATTTTTGCTAGATTATTACCCAACGGTTTATCTTCAAGAAATTGAACATAATTCTTTTTTGTAGCAGTAGTCAAACAAATTATTCTTTTTTGTTCAATCGCCTTGGCTAAAACTTCTGACAATTCGAGACTTTCTTCACTGCCAGAACTGATTCCCATAATATTTTCGATATTATCAACGTAAAGAATAATATTCCCAGCTCGAGCTACTTCGTCAATAATCACTACCATTCTTTCTTCGGCCTGAGATGGATCAGCACCACTAACTAGTCTTGATATATCAAGTTCAACCAATCTTTTGTCTTTTAATAAAATCGGCACATCTTCTTTAACCATCATTTGGGCAATTTGTTCAACTATCGCATTTTTCCCAACGCCAACCGATCCAACCAGAATAACGCCGTTTTGACCGCTCTCTATTTGTTGAAATATTTTTTCTATTTCATTATCACGACCAACACAAAGCTCCAATCGACCCCATTTGGCTGCCACTGTCAGGTCATGAGCAAAATGATTTAATGCTGGCGTGGCAACGGCTGTATAGGCTCGGTCCATACTTGAAGCTGGCTTATAGCGAGCCATCTTTTTATAAATCTTATAATTTTCAATTAACTTTTGATTAATCCTAAACCATTGAATGACATTATTAATTTTATCTTTATCAACATCCAAGTCGTAGAAAATTTCTTCTAGAATTTTATCTCTAGACAACATTGGCAACAACAAATCAATTACTCTAACTTCTTTTTGTCCATTTTCTGTCGCGCTGACATAGGCTTCAATAAAAACTTCTTTTACCTTGTTTGATAATCTAGTTAAATTGCCTTGGTTCAAATTTTGTAAAATTTGGTTTTTAACTTTTTGCACCAAATCTTTGGCATCAATATCCAGTCGAGAAAACAGAGCGGCCGCTTCGTTATCCTTAAGTAAACTAAAAAATAAATGCATAATATTAACCGTACTATTTTTTGATGAATTCGCCAGAATAAAAGCTTCTTCAACTACTCTAAAAGCTGAATAGCTAAAACCCGTAGAAACATCTACTCGATATTTTGATTTAATTTTTTTAAGTTCTTGCCAATTATCAGGCAAATTAAATTGTTTGGATCGTTCTTCATAAGTTGCTTTTTTTATTTTTTTTCTCTGAGCTTCTTCTTCGGATAAACGATAAAAAATAAATTGGTCAGCCAAAACACCAATCCAAAATAATAAAATCAACCAACTCTTATGACGCCAAAAAGAAAAAATACCAAGTTTATCTTCAATAGCTCCACTATCAAAAATCCACCAAGCCAAAGCCAATAAGCCTAATAAGCCAAACATCATGGCGATTAAATTTATCACGATATTTAAGCTTCTCTTGAAGTGACGTAGTTTGATAGTCGCACGACCAAGCTTCGGACCCCAATACAAAAATTTTTCATTATAAAAAGCCCCTAACCCCATGCCAAGACAATAAGTGCAGATTAAACCGCTTTTTTTTCGGCCACATCCTCCACATTCTGGACAATTTATTATTTGTAAACTAGGTATAGTTTTATTCGAGTCTTCCATTGAATATTATAAAAATAATTGAAAAATAATCTCATAAACTGTAAAAATTGGCAAAATTATCCATAATAAAATTATAATTATTGTACCAATAGAAAAAAATAACATTACCAGTCCCCTAATAATTATTTGGAAAAAACGCATAAAAAAACTAATTAACATCCCCTGCCAGTCATATTGACCATACATTGGTCTGAATATATTTTTAATCCAAATAATCAATGCTAACTTTTTTTGTTTGTCAGCTAAAAAATTCTTCATACTGACGATTATTTTGATTAACCCTCGGCTATGCCACCATATTGGGAAATACAATATGTCCCGTCCAAATTCGAACAATAGTTTGCCTGCGTAGATTGAGTAATTTTGAGATATCATAATGTAAAAATAATTTACGTACATCATTATTATAACACAAAAATCTAATATTAAACAAAGCTTGACAAAATTAATTCGGAAATGTATTATTAATATGTATTTAAAAAAAGCACCCGCGAGGGTTGTTTTTTAATATTCCAAATATATCAAAAAATATGGGGAAATTAGCAAATTACATCAAAGCTTCAGCCGAAGAGATGAAGAAAGTCACTTGGCCGACTAAAAAAGAAACGTATCGATATACGATATTGGTTATAAGTATAAGTTTGGCTGTGGCTGCTTTTTTGGGTGGATTAGACTTCTTTTTTAATTGGTGCTTGCAACTAGTTATCAATTGATAATATAAATTAACGGGTAATTGCCCAATTTTCATTTATGGCTAAACAAGCATTAAATCAAGGACGTCGTTGGTATGTGCTCCATACTTATTCTGGTTACGAAGAAAACGTTTTGCAAAATTTAAAGCAAAGAATTGAATCCATGGACATGGAGGACAAGATTTTTAATGTCCTAATACCAACTGAAAAAAAGATAAAAATAAAAAATGGCAAAAGAAAGGTTGTTGAAGAAAAGATTTTTCCTGGCTATATTTTGGTTGAAATGATAGTTACCGATGATTCATGGTATGTTGTTAGAAATACGCCAAACGTGACCGGCTTTATCGGCATGGGTACAGTTCCAACGCCTGTCGATGAAAAAGAAATAAAAGATCTACAAAAACGCATGGGCGTAGAAGAACCAAAATATAAAATCGATGTTTCAGTTAATTCGCCAGTCAAAATTATTGACGGACCATTCAAAAACATTGACGGAAAAGTTACTGATATTGATGAAGACAAAGGAAAGGTAAAAGTAGTTGTTTCGATGTTTGGTCGTGAAACACCAGTTGAATTAGATTTTTTACAAATTAAAAAAGTATAACACAGTCAAAAGTAAAAAGTATAAAGTTATAAAGTTCAACTTTATATTGCTTCTGCTTTAAACTTTTTACTTTATAAACTTTTAACTAAATACTATGGCAAAAAAGATATTAACAAAAATTAAACTGCAAATTCCAGCTGGACAAGCAAACCCAGCGCCTCCAGTCGGCCCAGCTTTAGGTCAGCATGGTCTAAATATCCAAGAATTTTGTACCAAATTTAACGACACTTCAAAAGATAAAATGGGCGATATTATTCCAGTAGAAATTACTGTTTACGAAGACAGGAGTTTTGATTTTATTATGAAGACTCCACCAGCCGCTGAATTGATAAAAAAATTCGCCAAAGTTAAAAAAGGTTCAGGTAAACCTCTGTCAGAAAAAGTTGGCAGCTTGACCAAAGCTCAACTTAAAGAAATTGCTGAAATAAAAATGCCTGATTTAAACGCTGATAAAATCGAAAATGCAATGAAAATTATTGAAGGCACGGCTAAACAAATGGGTATTGAAATTAAATAAATTAAATAATTTGTGGGAGCCTATGAATACATAGACGCTCGCACCACGAATAATATGACTAAAAAAGAAAAGAAAACAATAGAAATTGATAAGGCCAAGCTTTATCCGATTAAGGAGGTCCTTGAGCTAACAAAAAAATTATCAAAGGTAAAATTTGACGCTTCAGTCGAAGTACATGTACGCCTTGGGATTAATCCCCAAAAAGGTGACCAACAAATCCGCTCAACTGTTGCCTTGCCTCATGGAACTGGTAAAACTATAAAAATAGCCGCTTTCGTTTCGTCAGAAAAAGAAAAAGAAGCAAAAGCTGCCGGTGCTGATTATGTTGGCGGTGAAGATTTGATTGCGGAAATTAAAAAAACTGAAAAAACCGATTTTCAAATTGCCGTTGCCGAACCAACTATAATGAGAATTTTAGCGCCAATTGCCAAAATTTTGGGTACCAGAGGATTAATGCCATCACCAAAAAATGACACTGTTACCGCCAACCCCGCCAAAGCAATCGAAGAGCTTAAAAAAGGAAAAATCAGTTTTAAAAATGATGATACGGGTAATGTTCATGTAGCTATCGGCAAAATAAGCTTTGACTCTAAGAAATTGCTTGAAAATTACCGAGCACTAATGGAAGCTATAAAAAAAGCAAAACCGTCATCTTCAAAAGGAATATATGTAAAAAATATCAGCATTAGTTCGTCTATGGG
Organism: uncultured Gammaproteobacteria bacterium; assembly: GCA_964553705.1. Taxonomy (GTDB): domain Bacteria; phylum Patescibacteriota; class Patescibacteriia; order Patescibacteriales; family GWC2-42-12; genus CAYXNZ01. Next base: position 1,965 of record CAZKKV010000026.1, on the reverse strand, counting down.
ACCTGGCATAAAAGTTGCATTAAATTAAATATCAATTCAACATATAAAAAACAGTTCCGAGTGCTCGGAACTGTTTTTTTGCTACAAACATTTTATCCCAAGAGTATTCTAATCCCTCTTTGCATTAAAAGTTATTAACAATTGCTCAAGTCTAACCTATCTGTTAAAATAGTATAACATTTATATTTAAAGTATTTAAATTATGGTAAAACTAGAAAAACCAAAACAAAATCGCCTGTCATGGGATGAGTTATTTATGAATATGGCTATTTTGGCTTCAAAACGGACTGCTTGTCGCTATGTTCAAGCTGGCGCTGTGTATGTTGATAAAAATCATCGAGTAATCTCTGTCGGCTATAATGGCCCGACTGAAGGCGATTATCATTGCATTGACGTTGGTTGCGCTAAGGTTGATGGCGATCCACAAACCAAAGAATTAAAAAGATGTCGAGGTGCTCACGCTGAAGTAAATGGCATAATAAATGCCTTAGATACAACACGTCTACGTGGTGCTACTCTTTATTCAGCCACCTTCCCCTGCTATGACTGCATGAAAAGTTTAAATAACGCCGGTATAAGTGAGATTATTTACTACAAAGAATATATTCGAATCAAAAAAGGCGGACAAGGTAGAGAAAAAGAAAACGAAGCCAGAGAGTTAGCTGAAAAAAGAGGCATAAAAATTAAAAAATACAACGGAGAAGTTTTAATAAATTATACTGATTAGTATGATATTAGGAATAAAAAAATTACACGAATTAGTTGATGAAATAAATTTAGTTGATAATCTTTGTGATCGAGAAAAAAATAATCCAGAGGGCGCTGGTTTTGATTTACGCTTAGGTGAAATATATGAGTTAGAAGGTGATGGTTTTCTTGGCGTTGAAGAACGTGATACACCAGAAATAAAATTAGTCGCCAAAAATGACCATGCCAAAAAAGAAACTGAAAATTGTTTTATTTTTGAACCGGGAAAATACTACTTGATCAAAACCATAGAAAAAGTAAATCTACCGATAAATTTATCTGGTGTGATTTTCCCTAGAACAACTTTATTCAGATCTGGCTTAGCTTTATTTAATGGTGTAGTTCAGCCAGGTTATCAGGGCGAATTAACTTTTGGTATCTGTAATCTAGGAAACTCAAATATAAAAATTTCTTTTGGTGCTCGAGTAGTTCATATAACTTTTCATGAAGTGCTAGGCGAAGGCAACCAATATAAAGGCCAATGGCAAGGCGGTCGAGTCGCCACCGAAGGCAAAGAAACACAAATATGATTCAATTAAGAATTATGAATTAGAAATTAAGAATTTTCTTAGTTAAATTAAATGAGATTGGACAAAAAAACAGAAGTAAAAATAAAAAAGGAAGCACTAAGACTTTTAAAAGTTGGGCGTCCAAACTGGGACAAAAAACACACATTGAGCTCTGTGAAATGGATAAAAAAACTGATATCAAGCGAAGGTGGAGACGAAAAAATCTTAATATCGACAATGTATTTACATGATATCGGATACAATAAATTGCCCAAAGGATATAGTCATGAATTTATAATGAAAAACAAAAAAGAAGTTGATCATGGAAAAATCGGTTCTTTGATAGCTGCAAAATATCTATCAACGTTAAACTATTTTACCAACAAAGAGATTGACAAGATTGTTTATTTAATAAAAAACCACAATAAACACAACGATATTAAACAAAAAGACAGACAATTAGTTTTTGAAGCAGACTCTCTGGCACAAATTGATTATAGAGAATGTCCACCAAATTATGATTACAAAAATTTAAAAATATTTTTAAACACCACCTTTAAACATAGAGTAAAATTCATAAAAACTAAAACTGGCAAAGAAATTCTGAATATTTTATTGCCACAAGCAAAAATTTATTTAAAAGAATTAAATAAATTAGGAGATTAATGATTATAGCTTTAATAAATGGGAAAAGTAATTAATCAAAAAG
>CAZKKV010000025.1:0-13571 GCA_964553705.1 uncultured Gammaproteobacteria bacterium | reverse complement strand
CAAATATCTGTTTTGGTTCAAGAAATTAATAGAGCCGGAAGACTACTTAATATTACAGAAATAAATAATTTTAAGCCAGATTTAATTATCACCGGTCTTGGCGCGCCTTGGCAGGAAAAAATTAATTTTCATAATTTAAAAAATATTCCTTCAGCGAAATTAGCAATTGGAGTAGGGGGAAGTTTTGATTTTTTGACAGAAAAAATTAAGCGAGCACCAAAAGTTATGAGATTTTTAGGAATTGAATGGATTTGGCGGTTAATTAAACAGCCTTGGCGTTGGAGAAGAATTTATAATGCCGTCATTGTTTTTCCTGGTAAATTTATAGCTTGGCGTTTTATTTATCCGTTTTTTTACAGATCTAATGTTGTGTGCATGTTATATAAAAAGGAGGATGATAAATATAAATTTTTATTAGTTGAGCGTAAAATTGAAAAAGGTCATTGGCAATTACCTCAGGGGGGAACTGATAGAGAGGATTTAATGACGGCTGGATCACGAGAACTAAAAGAAGAAATCAATACTGATAAATTCAAAGCAGTTTATTCTTCAAAAAAAATATATACTTATGAATTTAAGGAAAAACTAAGTAAATTCAATATTACAGCAAAACAGATATGGGGTTACAAAGGACAGAAGCAAGGTTTGTTTATCGCAGAATTTTTTGGTCAAGATAGCGATATTAAGGTAAATTTTTGGGAGCATACTGGCTGGAAATGGGTTGATAGTGAAAATTTAGTAAACGAAGTACATCCATCAAGGAAAGAAGCTGTGGAAAAATTTCATGAATCATTTAAAGAGTATTTAAAAAATATTTAGACTAGTATAAAATAAAAAGTTTATACAATAAAATATATAAAAAATATGTCAAAAATAAGAGTTAGATTTGCGCCATCACCAACCGGATTTCTGCATATCGGCAGCCTGAGAATGGTTTTGTTTAATTATTTGATTGCAAAAAAAAATAACGGTCAGTTAATTTTACGGATAGAAGACACTGACCAAAAAAGAGAGATTGAAGGTGCAGTTGATGGTTTGATTGATATTCTGGATTGGTTAAGCATTGATTTTGACGAAGGACCGCATATTGGAGGAAAATTTGGACCGTATGTTCAGAGCCAGCGTTTGGATATCTACAAAAAATATTCGGATGAATTATTAGCGAGCAAAAAAGTATATCGTTGTTTTTGTAGCGCTGAACGATTGGAAAAAATGCGAGCTAGTCAGCAAGCAAAAAAAATGCCGCCTCGCTACGATAGAGCTTGTCGAGATTTAAGCGATGATGAAATTCAAAAAAAATTAGACAAAGGCGAAGAATTTGTTATTAGGCAAAAAATGCCCATTGATGGAGAAATAAAAGTTTACGATGAACTAAGAGGGGATATCAGTTTCAAGAGCCAAGACTTAGAGGATCATGTTTTAATAAAATCAAACGGTATTCCGACTTATCAATTCGCCAATGTTATTGATGATCATTTAATGGAAATTAGCCATGTTTTGAGAGGGGATGAATGGCTGTCGTCATTTCCAAAAAATATTTTACTGTACCAGGCTTTTGATTGGCAGCCGCCGAAATTTATCCATGTGCCGTTAACTTTAAATAAAGAAGGTGGAAAATTAAGTAAAAGGCAGGGGGATGTGGCGGTTGAGGATTATCGTGCCAAAGGATATTTGCCGGAGGCTTTGATTAACTTCAGCGTCCTACAGGGTTGGCATCCCAAGGGTGATAATGAGTTATTTAGTTTGTCGGAGATAGAAAAAGAATTTCAGTTTGAAGACATGGGTACTAGCCCAGCAGTTTTTGATATTGAAAAATTAGATTATTTTAACGGATATTACATTCGTCAGAAATCAATTGATGAATTAGTTGGTTTATGTAAACCGTATTTGAAAGATATTTTAGCTAAAATTAGCCAAAATATGAAGAAAACAGATGAATTTATAAAAAAAGTTGTCGCTTTGGAGCAGGAGAGACTAAAGAGATTGTCAGAAATAGGCGAGTTTACAAATTTTTTCTTTGTAGATAAATTAGAATACGAATCAGAACTTTTAATTTGGAAAAAGTTAACCAAAAAAGAAGTAAAAAATAATTTAGAAGAGGTGAGTACCCAGCTGGAAAAAATTTCAGAAAAAGAATGGACCAGGGAGAATATAGAAAAAGTTTTAATTGATTATATTAAATCAAAAGAAGTCAAGGTGGGGGATTATCTCTGGCCAATGCGTGTTGCTTTGACTGGCAAAAAAGCTAGCCCTGGTCCGTTTGAAGTAGCCGAAATTCTTGGTAAAGGAGAAAGTTTAGAAAAGATAAAAATAGGAATTGAAAGATTGGAGTGAAAATACTAGTGCTTAGTTGTTTTAAAAATATACATTTTAATGTGTGTTTTTAATTTTTACATATTATGTTATAATATGGATATGAAAAGAAAATTATTGGTTAAGTTATTAATATTGACTTTTGTTTTTTCGATGCCTCTTAATATAATCGCTGAAGACGAAAATGCTGAAGTTAAGCTATTAAATCAAGACATTCAAAGCAAGAGAGAAGAGTTGAAAAAGAACCAGGAAAAGCAAGAAGTTTACAGTAAAATTATTGCGCAAAAACAAAAAGAAAAAGCTAGTTTATCAAACCAGTTAGCTATTTTAGAGAACAGATTGGCGAAAGCAGAATTGGACATAGAGAATACAAACGTTGAGATAGAGCGGATAAATCTTGAAATAAAGAAAGTAAATTTAGAAATCGAAGATAAAGACGAAAAAATAAATGGACAAAAAGAACATATTGCCAATGTTTTGTATTTGATTCAAAAACAAGACGATAAGTCTTTGATAGAGATATTATTGCTTAATGATTCTTTTACAGATTTTGTTAATCGGGTTAAGTATTTAGAAGACATAAATAGCGAAATCGGAGATAGTTTAAAAACATTAAGTGAATATAAAAAACAATTAGAAGAGCAGAAAGATGATTTGACGGAGAAAAAAAGAGAATCTGCTTCGTTGAAACTGGAGCTTGAGAAACAACAAGTTACTTTGGCAGGAGAGAGAGAAAACAAAGGGTATATTATTGAGCAGACAAAATCGTCAGAAAGGGAATATCAGAAATTATTAACTGAAGCAAAGAGAGAGCAAGAGCAGGCAGCGGCTGAAATTGTCAGTTTAGAAAAGGCGGTCAGGGCAAAGTTGTCAAATATAAGTGGTGGTGATTTGCAGTTCAATGATAATGGTTTAATTTGGCCGGTGGCAAAAAACACAATTATATCTTATTTTCACGATCCGGATTATCCTTTTAAATATATTTTTGAACACCCGGCCATAGATATTAGGGCGGGGCAGGGAACAACACTAAGAGCCGCTGCTTCTGGCTACGTGGCTCGCGCCAAAGACGCTGGTATGGGCTATAGTTATATCATGATTGTCCATGGCGACGGTTTAGCGACAGTTTATGGTCATGTATCAAAGATTTATGTTAGTGAAGATGAATATGTCGTTCAAGGTCAGGCGATAGGCAAGAGTGGAGGGATGCCTGGTACTCCTGGAGCTGGTTCGTTGACCACTGGTCCACATTTACATTTTGAAGTTAGATTAAATGGTATTCCGACTGACCCTTTAGAATATTTACCATAAAACATGTTAATATTTTTATATGAAAAAAAATAAAAATGGTTTTACTTTAATTGAACTTTTGGTTGTTATTAGTATAATCGGTTTTATTGCTGTAGCCTCAATGATTGCGTTTAATAGCGCACGAATGGGTAGCAGAGATGCTCAAAGAATAGCTAATATTGGCCAAATAAGTAAAGCATTGGATTTGTATTATGATAAATATAGTCATTGGCCAGATCCTTCATCTGATGCTTGTAGTGAGGGCTGGGATGAAGGTTTTTGCGAGGAAGACGGGGGAGATGGCTTTATTCAGGCTTTAGAAAACGAAGGTTTTGTAAGTAAAACTCCAAGTGATCCATCCTTTTCAGGCGCTCAGGCATTAAAGTACTATGTTTACGAAGAGGGAAGTGAAGGCTGTGATTCAAACAAAGGTAAGTTTTACATTTTAGGTGTTACTGACCTGGAAACAGACACAAGACCAACAACAAAGTATAGTGGTAGTGGTTTTTCATGCCCCAATCGTGATTGGCAAGAAGAGTTTGACTATGTTATTGGAAAGTTTGAAATAAATTAGACAAATAAATATTTTTAGCAGTCATTATAGACAGTAGAGACAGTGAAAGGGGAAGTTTATGTTTATAATACAATAGCGTCGCACAATATAACTTATGCGACGCTATTTTATTATTTTTTGTATGTTTTGGGTATTTTTAGTATATAGTAAGCCCTAAGAGATGTATCTCTGGGTTAAACATCAACAATACTTTTAATAATAGTAAAAATAACCCAGCTGACAGTATGGCATATACTATTAGTGCCAATATAAATATCGATATAAATAATTTTTCCATTTTTTGTTTATTTTAATTGCTTTGTTATCCTTTATATCATTATATCAAACATATGATTATTTTAGAATACCCCGATTACCTACTTTGTCGTCTCTTTTAATATTATGTGTCGCAAAATATTATTCATAAAAAATTAACTCCCCATATCTTAAATCAATTTTTTTAAGTTTTATATAATCGTCTTTCAGAGTTTGGTTGATCAAGATGTCGAGCTTGGCTATTTGACCTTCAAGCGGTTCTTGAGAGCTAAATTTTACTATTGGTCCTTGTCGAATAAGTAATTTGACTGTATTAAATTCGTTATCTATCAAAAATTTTTCAATTTCAAAATTATAATTGTTTTTATTTAACGATTCGAATAATTCAATAACATATTTTAGTTGATTGACATTGGCTTGGTTTACGTCTTTTTCAACTATGTAATTGAGTGATTGGTTATCGATTATGGGGAAATTTTTTTGCGTGATTTCAAGTGGTTCTACTTTTTCTATGACATTCCCATCGCTATCTACATAATAATAATTTTCATTTTCATACCAGACAACTGAAGTTCTAGTTTCTTGGATAATTACATTAACAGTCGCTGGAAAATCTTTTTTTACTGTAATTTTTTCAAGACAATATTTGTCATTTAAATTATTGATGAGAGTTTGGTTTTTAAATAGAAAAATATTTTTTTGAAAGTTTAGGTAAGATGACATTTGATTGTTAACTAGATCTAGAATATCTTTTTGTTGTATTCGGGTATATCCGTTGATATTTATTTTTGTAATTTCAAAAACTGGGGAGAAAAAAAAGAACCAAAACAGCCCCAGAAATAAAATTAGCACCTCAATGATAGCAAGTTTAATTCGCCATGAATATTTTGATGGAATACTTTTTTTTGTTCGAGTTTTTTTGAAAAATGGATTATTATACTCCTTTTTATTGTAAACGTAATGTCTTCCGGCGCGTTTTAAAACTCGTTTTTTCTTTAATTTATCGCTAACCATTAGCTTGTAAATTTATTTATTTTATTATTTACTATTTTTGTAATTAAGTTGCTGTATACGTGATGTTGTCCAAAGCGATTTATTTCACATATTTCTTTGCCAGTTGGTTTTATAATATTGAAACTTTGACCATTTGAAGTTTTAATAATTTCAACTGCTTGCCAATAGTCCCCTGCTTCTTCTGTTTTTTTAACCGTGCCAAAAAATATTAGTTCGGTGCGTGCTTTTTGCTTTAATTTTTTTATTGCCAAATTATCTTTATTTAAAATAATGAGTCCATCGGGGGTTGTTTTTTTTATCAAATATTCATACTCCCCTATTAGCTCATGCATATCATCGAAGGCTTCACTATATCTCTGTGTTATATCCGTTATTATGACAATTTTGGGATGAATAATGCTTAGTAAATATTTCATGTCTCCAGGATTGGAAATTCCGAGCTCAAGAACGATAATTTTAGGGAAATTTTTGCTAAAAATAGCCAAAAAAGCCTGAAATATTATGTTTACCCATTTTTTGTAAGAGCTATATCCACTTGGTAGATTAAGTATAGCTAGAGGTAGCCCAATTTCAGTATTAAAACTTTTTGGATTAGATCTTACATCAAACCCCTGTGTGTTTAATGATTGTTTTATTTCGTCTTTAACAAAAGTTTTATTAGTACTGCCGGCAATGGCGATTATCAGTGGTGCATGCATAAAGAGCGTTACTTTGGTTAAATATTTTAAGTAATATTTTAAAATTGTTTTAAAAAATATTTTCATAATCAATATTATTTATTTAAAATATTCGTCCATTCTGTCAAAGGCTTCATTGATAGTTTTTGCATCTCGACCAAAATTTATTCGTATATGACCTTCGCCACTTGGCCCAAAAGCCATGCCAGGCACAACTGCAGTCTGGATTTCTTTCAACAGATTAAGTGAAAACGTCCATGAATCGTTGGTTGTTTTTATTTTTGGAAAAACAAAATATGAGCTATTTGGTTTAACATAGGAAAATATTTTATTTAGTTTATCCAGCCTTTGACAGACCAAGTCTCTCCTTTTCCTATATTCATGCCAAAAAAAATTAATATCACTTTTACCCATTTCTAGGGCGCCCATAGCTGCGTATTGTGAAATAACTGGTGCGCAAGTAACTAAACAGTCGTGAACTTTTAATATCTCTTTGATATTTTTTTCATCACTATGTAAATATCCAACGCGCCAACCAGTCATAGCATAAGCTTTAGAAAAACTGAATAATCTTATAACTTGGTGTCTCAATTCTTTTATTTCCGCCAGCGAAAATATAGATCCAGTAATTTCTTTTTTGTCATAATCAATTAAGTCTTTATATACTTCATCTGATATCAAATAAAGATTATGTTTTTTTGCCAATTTGGCTAATCCGAGCAGCTGTTTTTTGGTATAAATAGTGCCTGTTGGATTATTAGGATTGCAATAGAGAATTGCTTTGGTTTTTTCGGTTATTAATTGTTCGTATTTATCAATTTCAAGCGTCCAGCCCGCTTCTTCATTCAAGGGGACAAAAATCGGTTTGCATCCAGCCAATACAATAACTTCACGGTAAGAGGTGTAAGTTGGCTCAGGAATCAATATTTCATCGCCAGGATTAGTCAAAGTTAAAATTGTTGCAGTAAGACCCTCGATTGAGCCGGCAGTGATGATTATTTCTTTTTGCCAGTCGTAATACATGTTTTCTTGCGTCAAAGAATATTCAACTAGTTCGCGCAACTCAGGTAAGCCTGGGGAAAGTGAGTATTTGGCGACTACTCCCCTATTCAAAGCGTTTTCCACTCTTCTCTTGATACAGGCTGGTGTGTCAAAGCTTGGAATGCCTTGAGCCAAAGAAATTACATTTGGATATTTAGCAGCCTCTATTTCAATTTGTTTGATAATTGAAAGTCTTAATTTGTTTGTTCTTTTAAACATTTTTATTTAAATTATCATCAATAATTAATTTCACATTAAATAGCCGAAAAATATACAAGGAATGCCTAAAATTTAGCATTCCCTGCGGTTAGTCGTTTTCACTTTTTTCATTAGGTAATTTACTTTATAACACTTGGCTGTCCGGGAATGTGTTTTTGTAGTACTTTGGGTATAGCAATTGAACCATCTTCTTGCTGAAATTGTTCCAGAATGGCTGGCAAGAGCCTACTAGTAGCTAAGCCTGATGCGTTAAGAGTGTGAGTAAACTGGGTTTCATCGGTTTGATTATTTTTGAAGCGAACATTGCCTCGTCTCGATTGATAATCAAGAGCATTTGAAACACTGCTTACTTCCTTGTAGACTTCCATGCTTGGTATCCACACCTCCATGTCAACTGTTTTAGCCATAGCAGCGCTACAGTCACCAGCTGCTAGTTGGCTAGTTTGAAAATGTAAACTAAGCCCTTCGATTAATTTTTCAGCATTATTTTTTAATTCTTCAAAAGCTTTCCATGATTCCTCAGGGATAGTGTATTGAAACATTTCAATTTTGTTAAATTGATGTCCTCTAATCATACCTCTCTCTTCTTTTCGGTAGCTGCCTGCTTCTCGTCTAAAGCAAGCTGAATAAGCAAAATATTTCAAAGGCAATTCTTTTTTATCAATAATTTCATTACGATGATAATTGCCCAGCATCATTTCCGAAGTAGCGTTCAAGCAAAGATTATCTTGAGTCCAGAATAAATCATCTCGGAATTTCGGTAGATGACCCGAGGCAAAGGCTGAATCTTCGTTGAGTAAAAAAGGTGGTAAAATAAATGTGTAATTATTTTTTGTATGAAAATCTATAAAATAATTAAGTAAAGCCCATTCCAAGTGTGCTCCCATTCCTTTGTAAATCCAAAAGTTAGCACCAGACATTTTAGTCGCTCTCTTGTAGTCTATTATGTCTAATTTGGTTGCTAATTCAATATGATCCTTTGGTTCAAAAGAAAATTTTGGTTTTTTGCCGAACGTATAAATAACTTTATTGTTTTCTTTTCCGCCAGTCACAACATCATCGGCTGGAATATTTGGTAAAGCTGAAATTATTTCGTTATATTCTTGTTGAATACGACTTAATTTTTCTTCAAGACTTTTTATTTCTTCACCTGTTTTTTTCATTTTTTCTACAATCTCTGGCGAAGGTTTGGTTTTGGAAAATTTATTTCGCTCTGCCTTTAACAAGTCCGATTTAGAGATTAGTTCGCGCCTTCTATCATCTATCTTTAATAAGCCATCAATATCCAGATCTTTTTTTTCCATTCTTTTCAGAAGCGCTTTTTCAACTTCTTTTTTGTTATCTCTGATGTATTTTATGTCCAGCATATAGGATATTTTAAATTATTATTTAATTTTAGGATATTTTTGTAATATCTCCATTTAATATCACGGGTTTCGCGGCTACAAGCTCGTCTTTATAGCCTACTTCTGGGATGGGAAATAAAAAATATATTTTTTATTTAAAACGTGGGCGTAGCCTATCTCCATTAAAACTGAACCACCGATATAGCCGGAAATATTATTTTTTTCAAAATTACATACTAATATCGCATCTGACTGTTTAATTTTTTCGTAATACCACTTGAAAGTATTGTTATCGATTTTCATTTTGGCGTGATTTTTTTTTGCTTCTTCAATGACAGTCTTATCTCCTTCGGCGTATTTTTTCATTAATTCATGCGAATAAACCGTATGATTTAATTTTTCAAGTTTATCTTTTATCTCGCAGATTTTTTCTGCATTTGTCTGACTGCCACAAATAGTAATATTCATAAATTTTTAATTTGTTTTTTGAAAAATCTTTGATGATTTATATATTTCAGGTTTATATGATTTTAATTTGATTATTTTTGTATCTATCAGCCCTAATTTATTCAGTTTTTTTCTTAAATCATGAGTAAAGGCCTTTTGGTCATAGCCTAGACAGATTATGTCTGGCCTTAACTTGCATATTATTTCGTATTTGTCAGTCAGACTACCTAAAATCACTTCATTCTCAGGGAAATTCTTTTTAATTTTTTCCAATCGTTGTTGCTCATTGTTTTGCGGCAAATTTCCTTTGACGTCTTTTACGGTTTTATCGCGAGCAATAATAACAAAAAATTTATCGCCATGTTTTTTGGCTTGTTTTAAAAAACTTACATGACCTTTGTGAAAAATATCAAATGTTCCAAAAACCATTACTTTTTTCTGCAACATAGTTTTTATAAGCCCAGTTTAGATGAAATGTTTTGTAACGCTTTTAAGCCAATAGCCAAGAAATCATCGATATTTATACCAGCTTTTTCACATTCTATAATAATATCGCGGTCGCAATTAGCAGCAAAAGCTTTTTGTTTAAATTTCTTTTTCAAAGATTCAATCTTTACGCTGGCTAGTTTTTTGTCTGGTTGGACCAAAGTGGCGGCAATAATTAAGCCAGTCAATGTTTCAGCAGCAGCCAAACAATACTCTAGTTTAGTTTCGCGGGTTTTATCTTTGTATTCAGGTATAAGCTCGTTAGTGTAGGCGTGAGAAATAATTGAGTTGATTAGATATTCGGTTGCTCCAGCCGTTTTTAGAATTTCAACAGCTTTTATACAGTGTTGGCTTGGATTTTCTTTTGTTATTTCCCAGTCAATATCGTGGAGTAATCCGATAATTCCCCATTCCTCTTCGTTTTCGTTAAAATGCTTTGCTAAAGCGCGCATAATTTCTTCTGTTTCAATCATATGCAACTTAATAATCGCATCGGTAATGTTGCGATTAAATAATTCTTGGGCTTGTTGATAATTTATACCTAATTTATTTTCCATTTTTAAAATTATTTTTCGGTTTCATTAAGGGGAAAATTTGGCATTCGCGTACTGTTTTGTTCATAAAAAAAGCAAAAACTCGTTCACTTAGACCAAAGCCACAAGTTGGCGGCATGCCATATTCGAGTGCTTCGACAAAATCATTATCATACATTTGCGCTTCGTCATCGCCGGCATCTCTTAAGGCTTGTTGTTCTTTGAATCTTTCTGCTTGGTCAAGTGGATCATTTAATTCGCTGTAGCCGTTGCCTAATTCTGAACCGGCAATAAGCGGTTGGAATCTCTGAGTGATATTTGGATTATTATCGTCTCTTTTGGCTAGCGGAGATACATCAACTGGTACTCCGACCAAAAAACCTGGTCCAGCAATTTGTTTTCGGCAATATTTCCATAGATTATCAATAGCACGTGTGATATTAAAACCTTTTTTATCGTATTCTACATTTAACTCTTTTAATCTTTTTTCAATTTTTTTAATATCGGCGTTAAAAATATCTATGCCAGTCATTTTTTTTACAGTTTCGCTATAATCGTATAATTCCCATTTTTTGCTCAAATCTACATTAAATTCTCCAATTTTAAATTTTAGTGTATTAAAAGTTTTTTTGGCAACGTATTTATATAATTCTTCAACCAGCTTCATACCGTCTTGATAATCGGCATAGGCCCAATAAAATTCCATTTGAGTATAATCTTGCAAATGTTCTGCATCCATGCCCTCATTTCTGAATTGTCGGCCGATTTCAAAGGTTTTTTCAAATCCAGCAACCATTAGTTTTTTTTGCCATAACTCACCCATAGAAATTCTCAAATAAACATCCATGTCGAGAGCATTGTGGTGAGTAACGAACGGTCGAGCATCAGCACCGCCAGCTGTTATTTCTAAAGTAGGCGTTTCAACTTCTTGAAAGTTATTATTTATTAAGAATTCACGAATAGAGTTCCAAAAAATCGCTTTTTTTCTTATCATTTCTTTGATATCTGGATTAAAAATAATATCCAAATATCTTTTGCGTAATTTTTCTTCCTCGTCTTTTAAGCCATGCCATTTTTCAGGCAAGGGTCTAATTGCCTTGGCAATTATATCCCATTTTTTTACCATCAGGCTATTTTCACCTTTATGCGTTATAAAACATTCTGCGGTAATTTCAATAAAATCTCCGATATTAATTAATTTTGTAAAATTTTTGTATGATTCAGTGCCGATTTCTTTTTTTGAAAAAGCTAGTTGTATTTGTGCACTACCGTCATCCAAGTGAGCAAAACTTAGATTGCCATGACCCCTGATGCTTCGTAATCTACCAACGGCGTTAAGTTGTTTTTTGTCCTTTTTAAGCGACTTGAAATTATCTAAAATTTCAATAATTTTTAGTCTTTTTTTAGTTTTCGCTGGATAAGGATTTACGCCAAGTTTTTTTAACTCGTGAAGGTTGTTTAAACGATCTTGTCTTTCATTTGTTTTACACCGTTTGTTTTCCATATTTTTATGCAAACTAAATAAAAAAGGCTATTATTGAAGCCTGAATTTACTATAACGATGTGTATATTTTAACCTTTGTTAGCTAAAAAGTCAAAGTTTAAATAAATAAAAAACAACCTAAAATCAAGCTGTTTTTTATTGACGTATTTATTCTATCTTTAAAATTTTGTAGATTGCTTCACCTTTTGGTGCGTTTACGATAATCGTATCGCCCTTACGTTTTTCTAAAAATGCTTTGCCTAGAGGAGATTCGTTGGAGATTTTGCCTTCGGCTGGATTAGCTTCGTTAAAGCTGACGATAGTAAAATGTTTTCTCATCCCATCTTTTTCAACTTCGATTATTGAGCCCATGCTGATTTTTCCGTCACCAGGACCATTCGCTACTATCGTTAAATTTTTTAAGAGTGCAGTTAATTCGCCAACTCGCCCTTCATTAAAAGCTTGCTCTTCTTTAGCGTCAGCATATTCTGCATTTTCGCTTAAATCTCCTAATTCTTTAGCTGATTCAATTCGTCGTGCTATTTCCAAACGTTTGGTTGTTTTTCTTTCTTTAATTTCGGCTTGTAGTTTTTCATAACCTTCGGGGGTAATAATTTGATCATGCATAATTTTAAAATCGCATAAAGCGAGATTAATTTTAAAATGTAATTCAAAATATACAACAAAAAATTTTTTTAGGCAAGAGCCTTCTGTTGATAACTTACATAGTCAGTTAATGCGACAAAAAATATTAGAAGCCCAATACCAAGAGGGTGATTTGCATAAGGACTAAATATATTTACGGTTAGTAGACAAAGAAGTGTTGTCGGAATTATCAGAATGATTAAATTATTTGATTTTTTAAGAGAAAAAGTAATTATTTTTATTAGTAGCACTAGATAAGCAATAAAACCAATTAGACCTAGTTTGAGCCATATGTCTAACCAGCCCCATTCAAAAGCATAGGTCGTGTATATCCCTGAAGCGCTTGACTCTAAAACTCTAGGATCTTGTGAAGTATAGGTTACGGTTTTACCAAAACCCTGACCGATAATTGGTGATATTTTTATTTCTTGCCACAATTCCGGTAACAAGAGCCAACGGGAAGAAGCACCAGCTTCACCGGTTATTTGAGTTGCTCTTTCGGTAACAATATCAGTTAAGTTTACTTGGGTAATCGGTGTTGGCCAAGGTAGTTTGATTATACCGACAATTATAATCCCGCCGATAATAACGGACAAGCAGGTTAGCGAAGCGAAAGAGAAAATATGAAAAAATGATATTTTATATTTAAAAAAAGACAAAATAACTATAGTTGTAATTCCGACTAATAATCCCATCCAAAAACTTCTAGATAAACTTGTGATTATGACTGAAAATAAAAGACAGTTGGCGATAAATAATAAATTAAAATTTTTGTTCAAAAAGGTTGATTTTTCATTCTCAGTTTTTAAGAATTTCATTAGAATAAGCAAGAGAATAAAAAGGGCTGGCAGGGTAAATAAATGAGACTGGAAAAAGATTCGTGAAAAGCCACTATCCATTTGCGTTATCTCGCCCACTCCAGTTGTTCTTACCCATTTATATATATCCTCAAAAAAGAAATAAAAATTATGGGAGAAAAAATATAACAAAAATAATGTTTTAAAAATTAACCAAACAACACAAGCGGCAAAAATATTTAAAACCGTTTCTATCTGTTTATTATTTTGCAGTAAATCGTATATCGGGAGAATCAGCAAAAAATAAAGCCAGTTATTAAAATCGAAAAAAATATTACTTGATTCATTGTCTTGCAGTAAGCCATTTAACAAGCCCCATACAACAAAAAAGAACAAAATAATAAAATAAGAAAAAAAGATTGATTGTCTGAAATTAATTTTTGTTTTCTTG
>CAZKKV010000024.1:0-13826 GCA_964553705.1 uncultured Gammaproteobacteria bacterium | reverse complement strand
AGTATTAGACACAACACGCAAACCAATAGCATCCGATGAGATAGCGGCGAAAGAAAAAAACGGCCAAGCAAAAAATATAGCCAATGTTAATATTAAATTTTTATGCATTAAATTCATAAAATTACTTCTGGCATTTTTCACAATAATGAGTTCCTCGTCCACCTAGTTTTATTTTTAAAATTATTGATTCACATTTTTTACATTTCTTGCCTGTCCGACCATAAACCTTTAAAAACCGACTAAAATTTCCCTTATTGCCCCCTGTGTCAACGTAATTATTAAAAGTGGTTCCTCTGTTTTTTATTGCTAATTTTAATTTTTCTTTGATTACCTGCGATAATTTTTTTATTTCAAAACTTTTTAAATCACCCACTCTTCTTGTCGGTTTTATGTTAGCGGCGAACAATGATTCATCAGCATAAATGTTTCCAATACCAGCGATTATCTTTTGATCCAATAATGCTTGTTTTACGAAAGACTTTTTCTTATTTTTTAAAATTAAATTAAGCTTAATAAAATCGAATTCTTTACTCAATGGTTCTACACCTAGTTTATTTAACGTATCATCTAGCTCGTCTTGATTTAATAATCGCACCCAGCCAAAGCGTCTTTGATCGTTGAAATACAAACAATTCTTATTGTTAAATTCCAATATAAATCTGGTATATTTGTTTGGTAACGAACGTCCAATATTTTTTATCGTATGTCCACCAGCAATTATACTTTTATTACTAACAAATACTAACTGTCCGGTCATTTTTAAATGAATAACCAAATAAACTTTTTTTAATTTTATTATAACTAATTTACCTCTTCTTCTGACTTTTACAATCTTTTCGCCTTTTAACGTTTTTATAAATAAACTCGGTTTAACATTAATTACTTTATTGTCGATTATTTTTATTCCACGAATTATTTTGCCATTAATTGTCTTTGCTAAATCATTTACAATTGTTTCCACTTCAGGTAGCTCTGGCATAAAATTTAAATTATTATTTTACCAAAACAATTTTTTTTATCAATACTGGCAGCATTAGCTTCGTCGGTATCAATATGCATAGCTGGTAAATATTTATTACTAACCCTAGTAATAACATTCTCAAATATTAAATCTCTAACTCCATCAACATCAATCTTGATTTTGTCATTATTTTTTAATCCAAGTTTGTCGGCAGTTTTTTGATCCAAATGAACATGACGTAAAGCGACAATTAATCCTTCTGCTAATTTAATTTCACCCTTTGGTCCAATTATTTTTATACCAGCCGACCCTGCTAAATTACCAGATTTTCTGACTGGTGGTTTAACTCCCAGTTCACGCGCGTCAGTTTTTGAAACTTCAATTTGTGTTTGTTGTCGACATGGTCCCAATACTCTCACTTTGTCAATTTTACCCTTTGATCCGACCAGACTAACTGTCTGTTTAGACGCGAATTGTTCTGGTTGAGAAAGATTTTTATGTTTAGTTAATTTGAATCCGTCACCAAACAATCCATCTAAATCTTTTTTCGATAGATGGACATGACGAGCAGATATTTCAATAGGAATTTTCATAAAATATCTTTTTTGTCTAAAAGTCCATTTTGCGCACCCTGTTGACTAATGACTGAAGCCGAATTTTTAGCGCCAAGCCGTAGAGACTTTTTTATATCATTATCAAAAATCTCCAAACCAGCCACGAACGATGAATTAAAAGCGTCTCCCACTCCAGTTGTATCTATCCTTCTCGTTTCTTTTACAATCGCCTGGTGATAAAAATTACTTCCATCATAAGCGTCAGCGCCGTATTTGCCGTTAGTAATTACAACTATTTTTGAACCCCAAGAATGCAAAATAACCAACAAATTTTTTAGATTATTTAAATAATTTCTAACTTTTAATTTATTTTTTTCATCCGACAGAACCAATTCAATCGCCTCGTCTTTATTTAACATTAGTACGTTTGTTTTTTTTACAAATCTTTTTATATCACGACAACCAGCACCTACCTGAATATGTCCTGGATTCCAAGCAATTTTAATATTTTTTAAAAAAAATAGTTTTTTCAATAATTCTTCCCACTCCCCACTCAAGGAAGTCAAATAAATCCATTTGGTTTTTTTTAAAATCCGTAAATCATAATTTGTAAGTTGTAACTGACTATTTGCTGCCCGATTTGAAAAAACAATATGTTCGTTATTCTGTCCAACCAATAAAAAAGAAAAACCACTTTCGCAATCTCTTAATCGCTTAACCGCTTTTATGTCTACCTTGTGTTTTTTTAAATTATCTATAATTTTCTTTCCACGGTTATCCCTACCAATTGCCATTACAATACCTGTTTTAAAGCCTAGTTTAGAAAAACAAATAGCCACATTAGCCGCACCGCCGCCAAAAGTACTGTGAGCTTTATTTATTTTCATTTTTGCTCCATATTCAAAGGCCAATAATTTTTGCCTTAAAATATCTTTCTTATTATCTATTAATACCCCATCGTTGGTATAAAAAGTAATATCTTCCGTTACTCCACCAACGGCAATAAAATCATATTTCATAAATATTTTAATCATTTTTAAACTTACCTATATTATAACATAAAATAAGCTATAAATAAAAACACCCCAAAAAGGATGTTTTTATAAAAATATAAATTTTATATTCTTATTTTAATTGCCAAATCTGCTTATCTAATATATTTTTTTGCTCTTCGGTAATTAAATAAATATTGTCGCTATCGGCGTGTTTTGTATAATAAAATCCGCTGTCGTTTTGCCCGCCCACCATAATCGTATTATCTATATTATCACCAGACGCTTCAACAATGATTGGATGTTTTTCCAATCCAGAAGCCTCAAAATTCTGCTCTGGAATCATAACTGAATACAAGCTTGACATTATATTAACTATTTCTTCGACCTTATCTTTCGACACAGTAAATTTGTAAGGCAAAACGCCAACCCAACTGTCATCTTGTTTTTCAATAGTAAATTCACGATTTGGATATTGAAATCTTATTTTGTTAATTTTTTCTTGATCAGATGAAAAAATTGTTAAATCGCGCCAATCAGACCGAATAAACATGTTTCTTAACAACACTTTCACTGAATAAACTTTTTCCGAATCAACCAAGTTTAAATAATTTGACGAATAATCATTACTCACTTTCCCTATAAAAAAATCAATGATTAACTTGTCGTCAAAATACAACTTTAGATTAACCGCCTCTTCGGCTAAACCAAATTCTGACTGACGATCTTTATTTTTACTCACCAAATCAAATTTAGATTCTTTTACATCTTTTAATTTATTTAATAATTCATCAACTCTCGATTGATCGACATAAAAATCTTTTGTGCCATCTATTTTCCACTTAGTAACAATATTGCCGTTAGCTGCTTCATCTTGCTTCAACAAAATAGTAGTCTTACTGTCTTGTGTAATTTCTATTTTATTTATCTGATTAATATCTACTTTTGATAAAAAACTACCTGAATCAAAAATATTTAAGTACCATTCTCCAATCGGTAATTTGTAAACTAAAACCAATATCAATAAAATTAATAAAATAAAAAATAATCGAGATGTTTTATTCATACCTTTATTTGTCTAAATTTTCTCTAATAATATCCACTAAATCTTCTTTATTCTGTAATCCAACCAATCGTCTTATTTCCTTGCTATTTTTGTCTAAAAAAATAAAAGTGGGTATACTAGCTACATTATATTTTTCCATTATCTCTTTACTATCGTCAGCTTCATGAAATTCTGTTTCCAGTTCAGGTATTTTTTTTTCAATTTCCGCAAACATAGGTTTCATAATCACGCATTCTTTGCACCACTCTGCACCAAATTTTAAAATTTTCATAAAAAATAAATTAAATTAAATAATTTCATCCGACAAACGACTCTTCTTTCTCAAGTAATATCTAACTAAACCAAAAATTAAAACCAAAAAAGTTATACCAAAAACATTAGCGTAACGTATAATTATTTTATTACTATCAGATATTTCTTTTATCGGATGATTGGTTATTCCTTTGCTCCTAATATTTATCAAATCTTCACCAATACTCAATCCATCTACTAAGTTTTGGAAAAATAATAAATTATCGGGATTATTTTGTAACATACTATCCCTCATAAAATCACCGTCTGAAACCAAAAGTATTTCCCCATTTCCTTTCTTTGACAAAACAGACAGGTTGTGTTGATTTAGTACAGCACCAGCAAATAAATCTCCCTGTGGATTCAAATTAAAACTATTTTTTTGCGTCCAAGCACGCTCTGTCGTCTTGGCTAAAACTAGAATTTCGTTATCGTCATTTTCTTTAACTAAATCAATACTGCTCACCCAAGGCAAAATCAAAGATTCGAGTTCTGCTACTGCAGTATAATTTTCATTAAAGCCAGTTTTAATTATTTTTGGCCAAAACGGATAATTAGTTGTAAAAGTCATAAATCCCTGTGAAAAAGAAGCCATACCACTTGAAACATCTAATACTAAATCCATGTTTAATCTAAATCCGTAATTCTCAAAAATTTCATTTAGCCCAACTTCATTTTGCATAGTAGATAAGCCATCACCAATAATAACACCGTCAATCATAGCTAATAATTTACCACCCTTTTCCAAAAAACCATTAATCTCTATTTTTTGTTCTTCTGTAAATTTTTCTTTTGGTCCCAATACTATTAATGTATCAACGTCTTCTTCTATCTTGTCAGTAATTATTTTAACACTATATAATTTTTCTAATTTTTCTTTTGCTACAGAAATATCCGTTTCATAATTAGCGCAACCATTTCCTTGCCAATAACCCAAAACCGCTATTTCATCGCTAATAACTTTTTTTATAGCTGAAGTAATATTATATTCTAAATTTTTTGTATCTTGTATAACTGGAATTATTTCTGTTTTATCGCCATATTTGATAACCAGACCAAAATAACCATTAACCACCTGCAATCTATCTTTTTCTAAGGCGTTAAATTGAAGTTGCGGAATACCAATAATGGCTAATTCTTGTTCTATGTCTTCATCACTTTTTGGATCAATATATTCAACTATTAGATTGCCCTTTGAATAACTCACGTAACCATCCAAAATATCTTCAACATCCTGACGTAAAGAAATAAGTTGAGATGGTAAATCTTTACTAAAATAAGCTTTTACATTAACCACGTCGTCAAGCTCAGCAACAGTTTTTTTACTAGCACCAGACAATAAATAATCATTATTCTTTGTTAAATCCCAACGATAAAAAATTTGGTACGACAAATAGTTAACAATAATAACAATACCAATAATTAACAAAATATTGATAGATAAATTAACTTTTTTAAATTTTTGCGCTAGCTTGTTGTTTGAATTCATGCTATAGAATACTTAATTTATGTTTCACTACTTAAGTTTGCCTATTCTATTAAACACAATATACTTTTATTTTCTGCTTTCGATGACTCTGACATTAAGTAATAAAAATATAAAAATAAATGAAACATAATACACAACGTCCTTGGTGTCTATTACACCCTTGGCGATATTATAAAAATGACTACCCAAGCCAATAAATTTCATTAGTGATGCAAAAACTTGTGGTGCTTTAACTAAAACAAAATCAGCTCCAATAATAAAAAATACGAAACTAAAAACTAAAGCTGAAATAAAAGCGATAATTTGATTTTTAGTTAAACTTGATACGAATAAACCTAGCGCCAAATATGAACCAGCTAATAAAATCGTACCGAGATAACCGCCAATAATTGGCCCAAAATCAACGTTACCTAGAGCCACTACCGACACAGGAATAGTCAGACTTAATGAAACAGTAATTATCACAAAAGTTAATGCACCAATAAATTTCCCCCAAACTGCCTGCCAACTAGTTATCGGTAGGGTTAATAAAAATTCTTCTGTTCTACTTTTTTTCTCTTCAGACCACAGTCTCATCGTTACTGCTGGAGCTAAAAAAAGAAATATCCACGGCAACAAACTAAAATAAGATCTCATATTAGCCTGTCCAATTAGAAAAAAATCGTTAAAAAATAACCAGTTAGCTATAACCAAAAAAACACTAATAAATATATAAGCAATCGGAGAATTAAAATAACTCATCAACTCCTTCTTAGTTAAAGTACTAATTATTTTTAGATATTGTTTGTTCATAATCGTTTTACTAAACAAAAATTATTCTGTTAATGCTCGAAAAACATCTTCCAAGTTTGTTTGTTTTTTGTAAAATTCAAAAATAATAAATCCAGCCGAAGTAATAAACAAAGAAAGTGTTTCTCTGATGTCAACTCCTTTAGTTGATATGATTTTATAAACATAAACATTATCAGTTTCTTTGCTTTTAATCTCAACTTTGCTAATATTATCAAAACCTTTTAATTTATCTAAAACATTATTTTTTTCTCCTTTTATTTTTATATAAATAATATTTTGTTCATCTGACGCTGTCATCAATTCAGCTGGTGTGCCAATTTTTACTATTTTGCCATTATTAATAATAGCCACTCTGTCACAGGTGGCACTGACTTCTGATAATATATGGGTTGAAAAAATTACAGTTTTTTCTTGACCAATTTTTTTTATCAACTCTCTAATCTCAGCTATTTGATTCGGATCAAGACCAGTGGTCGGTTCATCAAGAATTAATACTTCTGGCTGATGAATAATCGCCTGAGCCAAACCAACTCGTTGACGATAACCTTTTGACAATTCTTCAATCGGTCGACGAATAACTTCTTGCAAACCACAAGTTTTTACAACATCCTTAATTCTATCTCTAACTTCATTTTTTTCTAAGCCTCGAATTTCAGCCACAAATTTTAAATACTCAAACACTTTCATGTCGTCATACAAAGGAACTGTTTCGGGTAAATAACCAATTTTCCTTCTGGTTTCGAGAGATTTGTCTACCACATCTAAACCATCAACTTTTATCTGGCCACTAGTTGGCTTCCAAAAAGAAGTAATTATCTTCATGGTTGTAGTTTTTCCAGCACCATTCGGTCCTAAAAAACCTAAAACCTCTCCCTTCTTTACTGTTAAGGAGATATTATCTAATATCCTTGTCTGTCCTATTTTTTTGGTTAAATCTATTATTTCTATCATAATAAATTGAATAAACAGAAAAAATAATTTTTCCTGTTTATATTATAATCTGAAAAAAAATTATTGCAACACCCACAATTGTGGATAATTTTTACTTAAATTCATCTAAAGTTACTACTCTAATTATTACTTTTTCTCCTCGCCTAATTTTTAATCCAATTCTTTCTCCTGGTTTATATTTTTGAATAACTGACAATAAAGTAGTCTTACCTTCTATTTTTATAGCATTTATTTCCATTATAATGTCATCTTCCTCTATACCGCCTTTTTCCGCTGGTGAGTCAGGTAAAACAGCTGGTGAATCCAAGACATCACCTCGACTAATCCAAGCACCGGTATCAATCGGTAAATTATAATCTAAGGCAATCTGTGGAGTCAACATGAAATAACGAACACCAAGTCGTACTCTAACTATACGCCCGATTTCTTTAACACTATTTATAACCGGGCGAGCATCATTTATCGGAATAGCAAAACCAATTGAAGAGCCAGCCTCATCAATGGCCACATTGATTCCAATAACTTGTCCATTAAGATTAACTAGAGGACCGCCAGAATTGCCGAAATTTATTTCTGCATCAGTTTGTATAACATTATCAAACGACTCCGCATTTCCAGATTGGTCAGAAGCTATTAATTTTCTACCCAAACCGCTGACTATACCTTTGGTTACACTATTTTGATAACGACCCAAGGCGTTGCCAATAGTCATAACTGTTGATCCTAATTCAAGGTTATCACTGTCTCCTAGTTCAACAAAGGGCAAATCTTTGTCAAATATTTTTAAAACCGCCAAATCGTTTAACGGATCCTTGCCGATTAACTGCGCATAATACTGTTTACCTGAATTTAAAATTATTCTATATTCGGCTGTCTTTTCTGCTCCTGAATTAACAACATGTTTATTGGTTAATATTAAGCCATCTGAAGAAATAATAAAACCAGTACCCATCCCCTTTTCAACTCTATGACTCTGAGTTGTTGTTTGACCAGTAGATGAATCTGTTACAATATATTCTTGTTGATCATAGACGATAATACTAACTACAGCCGGAACCATCTTTTTTATCGCCCTAATTGTTGCCTCTTGATCATCCAAACTTAAATCATCAGCCACCACACTGTCTATCTTTGTATAATAAAAACCAAATACGCCGAGACCAACGCTTAAACCGATTACAAAAATTAAACTAGCCAAAACAATTTTTTTCATATTTTTAATTTAATCTTGATGTAAAATTCTTGTCTTAGCTTCTGGAGGAAGATGTTTATGAATTTTATCCTTTTTTTCTATATCCTTATCTAATGCACTTTTTGGTTTTTTCCTCTCTTTTTCTTTACCTTCTATTTTTTCTTCTTTTTTATCTTCATTTACTTCGCTTTTTACGCCTAATTGTCTTCTTGTTATTCTTATAATCTCACTATCTACCACAAAATCTTTTTTTGCTACTATGTAAATAATTTTTAAAGTTTCCAAAGCATGTTGATGACATTTTATACTATCTAATGTCTGATTTCTTACAGGAAATTCATTTTCCCAATTGTTTATTTTTTTAAATTTAGACTTACATATTGACTGTATAAAATTAAACAAACCTAGCGATATCTTTTTTTCACTACCCTTTAACTGCTCAACATTAATTTTATCTCTTTTATCATCGGATAATTCTTTTTCTATTATCTTTTCTAGTTCCATATCATCTTCTTGTATCCAGTTTATCTCTTCTTGGTTAAGCTTCAATTCAATTGGTGTATCTTGACCATTCATTGAGTCGATTAAATCTACTTGCGTCCACTCTGTCTTTGTTTTTAAATCCATTTCTTCCTGTTTTCCGTTAGAAATTCTTTTCTCTATATTATTCATATAATTTTCATTAATTATAAGATAACGGTATTATAGCATTTTATAAAAAAAATCAAAATTTTTTTGACAAATACATAATAATATCTTATCATATTGACATCCGCCAGTAATGGTGTTTTTAAATTGATTATTCGGGGGTCGTTCCGCCTATATTGGCGGAGACAGCTGGTTCCCTTGTTTATTTAAAAAACAAAAATATTATTCGGGGGTCGTCTAACGGTAGGACAGCTGGTTTTGGTCCAGTCAATCGGGGTTCGATTCCCTGCCCCCGAGCAAACAACAAAAATACTCTAATTTTAGCGTATTTTATTAGTTTGCGGAGCAAAGAAGGCGTCGAACAGAGTAAAATCTAGTTTAGCCGAATGTTAGCAGACCGAGATTTAGTAAATATCATCCGATACACCAAGATATATCGAACACCAACGACAACGAAAAGATAGATTTTTTTATATTATTATTCGTTTATTTTTCAAACAGTTCGGTCGTGTTTAAGTAATGATCAAGTCGACCGTCTTTGGTTAGCATAATTTTTATCACCGGATGCTGATATGGATCGCCTGTTAGTTCTTCCGGTAAGGAAATATTTTTGTTTTCCCAAAGCCATTCATAAAAATATTTGAGTTCCGTGAATTTTGGACTAAGATTCAATTCATCGGAACTTGATAAAAGAAGATTATATCTGGGAACATCTAAAAAGAATTTAAAAGCAAATTTTTCCAATTCTTCTTTGTCCTTGGTAGGTCGGCTATAAACATCGGGGCAATCATTCTTTTCTTCCGGTTGGAACCATTGAGGCCAGGCCGTTTGTATTTCTATAATTTCGTAGTTTTCAGCGCTCACTTCATATTGGTAAACTTGGCAATCATTGTTGATGAATTTTTTTTCTTGAAAAATATAGACCGGCCTTAGCCATTCTGAAGAAATTCTCATTGTTCTTGATTCTTTGTTTTGGCCACTGCTTATGCCGACTAAAAAATTTGATGGATGAGGTAAAAAACTAGAATAAATCAACTCCATGCCTTGATTATCCATGAATTTTCTGATTGCTTCTTTGGCTCGTTCTATTTTATCATTTTCCTCGTGTGGGTTTATAAGATTCAGGAATATTTCCAGTTTGGCATAGGGATGGCCGCGTAAAACACCTAATGGTATATGAAATAAGGTGAAAAATTGCACTTCAGCTGATGCTGGTGGATTGACCAAAATTATTCTTCCTTTACCAATTTTCATAGCTATACGCTCCAATGGATTATCATAATGTTCGTAGGCTAATTGCATGATGTTTTTCCTTAGCTGTTGATCTACTGATACCAGATCATGTACAGTTAGTCTGGTGATAATAATACCAACGACTAAAATAAAAATTATAGCCCCTATAATACTTATGGTGATTAATATTTTTTTGAGCATAAAAATAAATTTAAATTAATATAACTATATTGTATCACAATAATTTATTAATAATAAGTTTAAGAAATAAAATGGATGTCAGAAAAGGATACCATGAAAGAGATAAGAAATAATTCTGACGATCAAATTTCTGGTTTAACTTATCTTGATAGTGTTTATAAATATTTAATTAATTTTGAAAATTCTGGACAGGATTAACCCTTTAATTCTCATTTAATCTTAACTACGCTAGTTCGAACATCGTCCACGACCCCGAGCACAAATAAAAAATACTGACTTTTTGTCAGTGTTTTTTATTTTATTAAATGCTATAATACAAACATAAATATTTACTAACTATTAAATTAAAACACATGAAATTCCCCGATGATTTTAATTTAAAACCAGCGAATATTTTAAAAATTGCTGGTTTGGCGTTAATCGCAATTATTATAATTGTTTTAGCTTTTCGCCTGATTAGTTCGTCGCTCAGCTCGTTGCTTCCCAAAACCAATGTCAGTAAAATAATGAGTCAAAGCGCGCCAGCTTTTGACACCGATGAAATGTCTTATGAAGCAAGTGAAATGGCTTACAGTAAAACTAGCGGTTCATCCGACTTATCTATCCGCAATGTAACATCACCATCTGTTTCCCTTATTAACAACGGCGCAACAACTGGCGATAATGCCGAAGAATTTGAAGTAACTGAATATAACGCCAGTATTGAAACACGTCATCTGGAAAATACCTGCGACAAAATTGTCGCCTTAAAATCACGTGATGATGTTATTTTTGAGAATGCCAATGAATATGAAAAAAATTGTAATTATAACTTCAAAGTTGAACATGATAGCGTGAACGAAATTCTATCAATTATTGAAATGTTAGACCCAAAAGAACTTAATGAAAGCACTTATACTATTAAACGTTTAATTGACGACTACACCAGTGAAGCAGAAATACTGGAGAAAAAAATGAATTCTATTGAAGAAACTCTAGCTACTGCCATAAGTGCCTATGATAATATTACCGATTTGGCAACCAAGACTCATGACGTGGAAAGTTTGGCAAAAATTATTGACAGTAAAATCGGTATCATTGAGAGGCTGACGCAGGAACGCATTAATATCAACGCACAGTTAGAACGGCTGGAACGTTCAAGAGCCGAACAGCTTGATCGACTAGATTATACTTATTTCAATGTTAATATTTTGGAAAATAAATTCATTGATGGACAAAGTTTAAGAGACTCTTGGAAAACGGCAACTAAAGTATTTGTACGAGACGTTAATAGAATTGTTCAAGACATTACTATTAATCTAATAACTCTGTTATTTCTGGTCCTACAATATATTATTTATTTCTTTATTATTCTAATCGTTGCAAAATACGGCTGGATGTTAACTAAGCATATCTGGAAAAAATAGCAAACTGACATAAAAAAATATCAAAAAACGTCTCAGATTGAGACGTTTTTTGTTTATTATTAATTTCTGCCCACAAAAAGCTATACCCCTTGACAAAATTTCATTTTGGGTATATACTCATAACATAATTATTAAATATAAATTTATGCCTGGATTTAATGGTACTGGCCCAAGAGGCGTAGGACCCGGCAGTGGCTGGGGACAAGGACCTTGCGGAGCTGGTCAAAAACGCAGATTTTTTGGACGCGGACTTAACCGAGGCTTTGGACGCGGTTTTGGACGATTCTTCAGTTGGAATTACAATTCTAATGTAAGTAAAGGCGATCAGTTATCAGAACTTCAAGAAGAGGAAAAATATATGGAAGAAGAAATGAAAAACATTAAAGAGGAAATTAATAACCTCAAGAGCAAAAAGTAAAAAACATTCCCTCTCTTACGAGAGGGGTATTATTTTTATTTTCAATTATTAACTGTAATAAATTATGTCTAGACCAAGAATGTATAGAAGAATTAATTTTCATCCAAAGGCTAATATTTTCAAACCTCAAGGTATTCCTTTAAGATTCTTGGATTACATAACTGTTACTCACGAAGAAATGGAATCGTTACGCCTAAAATATGTTGAAAATTTTGACCAAGCAACATCAGCAAAAAAAATGAAAACATCGCAAAGCACTTTTCAAAGAATTTTATCTCTAGCTAATAAAAAAATAGCTAAAGCTTTAATTGAAGGAAAAGCTATTAGAATGGTTAAGTAATAAATGCTATAATAAAAACATGTTAAACGCCAAAAATCTTTCATTAATCTCAACTTTAGTCAATTTAATTTTGGCTTTAGCTAAATTTTTTGTTGGCTTTGTAACTAACAGTATAGCTATTATAGCTGACGCCTTACATTCTGGCCTGGACGTAATTTCTTCTTTAGTCGCCTATGTCGGAATAAAAATTTCAGATAACCCGGCGGACAGTCACCACCCTTACGGAAAAGAAAAATACGAAAGTCTAGCTAGCTTTGTAATCGTCTTATTGCTTTTTTTATCTGCTGGTTGGATTCTTTTTGAAGCAATCACTAATATTTTTAAAAGCCAACAAACAGCTATTTTTAGTTTTTGGGGAGTCGCATTGATTGCTTCAACAATTATTATCAACGAAATAATGGCCAGATTTAAATTTAATATTGGCCACAAATACTCATCCCTAGCACTAGTTTCCGACGCCGAACACTCAAGAGCTGATGCCATATCTTCTGTCGGCGTTTTAATCGGCTTATTTTTTATAAAATTTTACCCGTTAGCCGATAGCATTTTAGCTATTTTAGTTTCACTATATATATTTTATGAAGCTTATAATTTAAGCAAAGAAACAGTTGATTCTTTAGTCGATAAAGCCAATCCTGAATTAGAAGAAAAAATAAGAAAATTTCTAGAGAGAAATAATTTCAAATTTTCTGAAATAAAAACAAGAAAAATTAGTATAAATAGTTTAGCGGAGATATCATTACTCTGCGATGCTAAAGCAAAAATAGAAGAAATAACTTTTATAACAGAGAAACTCGAAAAAAAATTAATCAACTACATCCCAGACCTTAAACAAGTAACTATTAAAGTAAAATCCCACGAACACTCAAGAGGCTCTATTCAGCCAGGATTTGGCAGAAGATTAAAATTTTTAGAGAATAGGCAGCTAAAAGCACCTCTAGAAAAAGGTAAACGCATATTAATTCCCTTAATTAATAATGAAATAGCTGATAAATTTGGCGTAGCCGATTATTTATTAATAGAAATTAACACTAATAAAAAAATAATTAAGAAAGAAAAGATAACTAACCCTTATTACGACATAGAAAAAGGTGCTCATGGCTCCAAATTTATAAAATCAATTTCTGCTAATAAAATAATAGCTAGAAATATAGGCGATAGCGCCAAAGCAAATTTAAAAGCACAAAAAATTGAAATAGAAATAGTTAAAAAAGATGAAAATATAAAAACTATCTTGTCTAGATTTAAATAATATAATTTAATTTATAATGTATGAAAATTTGCATTTCTTC
>CAZKKV010000023.1:0-14326 GCA_964553705.1 uncultured Gammaproteobacteria bacterium | reverse complement strand
CTTCACCATTTCGCTCAACGTCTAATAATATTCTCCCGGATAACTTTTTACCCAACTCGGACGCCAAAACAAAATATGGGACGAGAAAGAATATTAAAATTGTAAAAAATATTTTTTTCATTTTTTATAGAGCTATTCATGATAAAATTTATAATATCTTTATTATACCACAGACACTAATTATTCAATCAATTTCAAAATTAAACTAAAATAGAACAAAAAAAGAAAAAGCCAGAGGTTTTTAAACCTGCTGGCTCTTCGTGACTTTCTTGCCACGGCTAATGAAGTACATGATCTTTGTTGGCCTCATCATTGAGGTAATTAGTTAAACTTAACTTTACCTGCAATAGATGTGCTACAACGGAATATGCAGAAAGATCCTGGATCAAACTCCAAATAAAATCTGCGTACTCCTTTCCGCCTGCGTCTAAGACCTTCTTGTATCTGCCCGTGATTTTCCCCTGGACTGCCAAAATTCCCCTTAAAATTACGTTGAATTCTTTGTTGTTGTCCAGATTAATTTCCGGGAATTCTTTGGCGATTGGCAGGTCGGATGGTTTTTGCCATTCCGAATGTTCTTGGCTCATTTTAATAAAATCCGCAAAAAGCTCATCGTACCCTGGGCAATCTTTAAAATGACCAAAGGTTTTTTCAAGATCTGCCACTATTTTATCTTTCTTATCCATTTTTATCCCTCCTCGAATTTTTATAATTTGCGTAATAAAAACGATTTAATCAAAAATGTACAATAAAATAGCATAGCACAAAAACTATATTTTGTCAACCCGAACCACTAATATACAAACACCTATTGACTTTTTAATAATTTTATTGTATAAATAAATAATCAAACTTAATTTAACTTAAGCTAGCTGCCGCTTTTTGGAAAGCGGTTTTAATTTGTATGGAAATAAGAAACATTGCAATTATCGCTCATGTTGACCACGGCAAAACAACCCTGACTGATGCCTTAATGGAACAAACAGGTATGTTGGAAGCCGGAGACAGTATGGACAGTGATACATTAGAAAAAGAAAGGGGTATAACGATTTATTCAAAAAATACTTCTGTCTATTATAAAGACACGAAAATAAATATCGTGGATACACCTGGTCACGCCGACTTTGGCTCAGAAGTTGAGCGTGTTTTGCGTTCAATTGATTCAGTTTTGTTGGTAGTTGACGCACAGGAAGGCCCGATGCCTCAAACAAAATTTGTTTTAAAAAAATCACTTGATTTGGGATTGAAGCCAATGGTTATTTTGAACAAAATTGATAAACCAGCCGCCAGACCGGAAATTGTCAAAGAAAAGGTTTATGAACTTTTTCTTGACTTGGGCGCAAATGATGAACAATTGGAATTCATTACTCTTTACGCGATTGCCCGAGAAGGTGTCGCCAAGATGAATTTAGCTGACGATTTCAAAGATTTAACTCCCCTTCTAGATACAATACTGAAACAAGTACCAGTGGCCTCAGGTAAAAAAGAGTCAGTCAAGCCACTGCGCATGCAACCTTTCAATCTGGCTTATGATAATTTCCTCGGCCGATTGGCGATTGGCAGAATATACGAAGGCGTCATCAAAGAAGCATCTAATGTTATCATCAAAGATACGGCTGGAAAATCTCGCAAAGGAAAAATTACCAAATTGTTTTCTTTTTCTGGACTAAGAAGAAAAGAAGTAACATCAGCTGAAGCTGGCGACATTGTGATGGTCGCTGGTCTGCCGAATATTTTTATTGGCGAGACTATTTGCGCCACTGAAGCCCAAAAAGCTTTGCCAGCGATCAATATTGATGAGCCAACCATCTCTTTAGATTTGTTTATTAATAATTCCCCGTTTGCCGGCCGAGACGGCAAGCACGTAACCAATAGACAGCTCAAAGAAAGATTGGAAAAAGAATTGGAAGTCAACGTCGGTTTAAAGATTGATTTTTCAGCAATTGATCACTACAAAATTTCTGGTCGAGGTGAAATGCATATTGCAATTCTTTTAGAGAACATGCGCCGCCAGGATTATGAAATGCAAATATCACAACCGCGCGTCATTATCAAAGAAGAAGACGGCGTGAAGCTTGAACCATTTGAAGAAGTGATTATCAATGTCCCGGAAGAAATGTCTGGCACCGTAATTCAAAAAATGGCTGCTCGGCACGGCAATATGCTTGAAATGCTACCAGAGCACGGCGGGGTGAAAATTGTTTTTGAAATTCCCACCAGAGGTTTACTTGGTTATCGCAATGAATTTGTGGTTGATACGCGAGGCGAAGGTATTATCTATACTAGAGTTATCGGCTTTCGGCCCCATGTCGGTGAAATTAAAAAACACGATGTCGGTTCAATGATTTCTATGGCCACCGGCAAAGTGCTTGGTTTTTCATTATTTAATCTGCAAAATAGGGGCGCTCTATATATTGATGCTGGCACAGAAGTTTATGAAGGCATGGTTATTGGCAATGCTGCCAAAGGACAAGATATGGCTGTTAATCCAACCAAAGGAAAACAATTAACCAATGTTCGCGCTTCTGGCTCTGATGAAGCAATTTATCTAAAACCGCCAATCAAACTAACCCTGGAAAAAGGCATGAGTCTTATGAGTGGAGATGAATATCTGGAAATTACCCCAAATCATGTTCGTTTAAGAAAACAATTTTTAACAGAAAATGAAAGAGTCAGGGCTAGCAGAAAGAAGTAAGGCATTGACAATAAAAGTCTTTTATGTTAGCATTGAATAGTTAGTTTAATTACTAACCTCTCTTAATTAACTAAATCAAGAGAGACAAATATTAAAAGTGTAGAGATAAAGTCGAATTTCTACTTATTAGTATTTATTTAATTAGTTTTATCTTTACATTTTTATGCAAGGAACTATCAAAAAATTGACTGACAAAAACTTCGGTTTTATCGCTCAAGAAGGCGCTGATGATTTATTTTTTCACGCCAATGAATTGGTTGACGTAAGTTTTGACCAACTTCGAGAAGGCGATGCTGTTACTTTTGAAGTAAGCGATACTCCAAAAGGACAAGCTGCAGTACAGGTTAAAAAAGCTTAATACTTTTTTACATAATAAAAACAGTTTCGAGTAATCGGAACTGTTTTTATTTTTTGTCGGGGTGAGAGGATTTGAACCTCCGACCTCCACGTCCCGAACGTGGCGCCCTAAGCCACTAGGCCACACCCCGAAATTAATTTACAATAAATTTATAATAACTCATCAAAATAAATTATTCAAGTTCATTTTTCTCTAAAAAATACTACTTTGATATTAAAAAATAAAATGGGTCCCGTAATATTATCGCGGGACCCAAGAAAAATGTTTTATCTTACATCTACTATTTCGACATTGGGATTATTCCCAGCATATTCACCTACGAGATGCTCGTAGAATTGCGAAAGCTCTGACTTTTTAATCAAGAGCCACACTTCTTCATTTGCGGGCTTTTCTTTAAATCCCAAAGACTCGCAGAGCATGTCGTCAGCATCTCTCGATGGACCCATTTTTATGACAAACAGTTTTCTCGCTTTTTCATCCTTTCTATTTTTTGGAATCAATACTTTATAAATAAAATCGGCGGACACATGAAGATACAATTCAGACGATGAAAAAACAAAAACTACCATGTCTTGGATTTTGAACGATCTTATTTCACAATCAATAAAACCCGCTTGTTCCAATGTCTTGATAAAAATCTTCTGCTTACCTTCTTTCGCGACCATTTTCCCCTCCTTTCACATCAAAGTGCTGTATTATCAATCACAATATTTTGACAATATCTAATCTAAACATACATTATTGAAAAAATCAATAGTAAGTAATAAACAGCGTTTTTGCTATTTATCATTTCTTTTTATAGAACAAAAAACCTAGCTGTCTCTCTGACTTACCGAAACGCCCTAAATCACTAGGCCACAGCCCGAAATTAATTTTATTTCCTGAATATCTTATTTAAAACAAAACTTACCAAAGATAAAGCTATACTAAAAAGCATGGCTACAAAAAACCCGTCAACTGCAAATCCTTTAATCACAGATGAAGCCAACAAAATTAAAGAGGCGTTAATTACAAATGTAAACAAACCCAATGTCAAAAGATTAATCGGTAAAGTTAAAACAATTAGTATTGGTTTTAAAGTTACATTTATTAAACCCAAAAATAAAGATAGCCACAAAGCAGCCCAAATACCGCTAATGGCAACTCCTGGGACCAAATAAGCGACTATCAAAATTGACAAAGCCATTGTAGTCCATTTCAAAATTAAATTCATATATTTTTGATTTATTTCATAAAACAGTGGACCTGAGGGGAGTCGAACCCCTGACCTCATGAATGCGAATCATGCGCTCTACCAACTGAGCTACAGGCCCAATGCCATCTGGCAATTTTTTCTATAAAAACTATTTTTCCAATAATTCAATACTTTCAACAATCACATCTTCTGTTGGATGATCATTTTCATTAACTTTGACCGCTTCAATCTTGTCAACTACTTCCATTCCTTCAACTACATAACCAAAATTTGTATGCTTACCGTCCAACCAAGAAGTTGCCTCGGCTGTTACTATAAAAAATTGCGAACCATTGGTATTCACTCCGGAATTAGCCATTGCCAAAGAACCTTTCACTAGTTTATGCTCGTTTATCTCGTCCTGAAACTGATAACCTGGACCGCCTTGTCCGTCGTTTGACCAATCATCGTCTTTACTATTCGGATCACCACCTTGAATCATAAAATCAGGAATAACTCGATGAAATTTTGTCTTGTCGTAAAAACCTTTTTTGGCTAAATTCAAAAAGTTATTAACGGTAATCGGCGACTTGTCAGCATAAAACGCCACCTTGATATCACCGAAATTGGTTTTTATAATTGCCTGACTGTATTGATCAGACAAAGGCTCTAGTTGTACTTGATCTTGATTTTGTGTTTGCATGTTTTCTTGGTTATTTGATGAACTATTTTTGCTCGGCTTCATCTCTGGAGTCCGACCATCTTTTATTTCGTTCATTCTAGTTAATAAATCGCCTTCGTCAAAATTATTTATGTCGCTAGGCGCGTTTTGCTCGTTAAATTTTACTTCACCACCAGTAGAACAACCAGCGATAAACAAAATTAAAAATAATGGTAAGATTATTTTTTTCATAATTACGTAAATTTTATTAATAATTTTATTTGATTGCTTTGTTTAATAATTTAATTGCTAAATCATATTCCTTTTTGACAAGTACTTTGCCTTCTGGCATAATCTTTTTCCAATCTCTTGTTAATTTACCTTTTAACCATCTTGCCCCTTCCTCTGTTTTTTTTCGATGTACTCCAAAAGTCAAATAAAACATGTCAACCAGCTCAACAACATGTGACATCGTATCAGCCGAAGCTAAAATTTTTGCTTCAACTGTTTTCTTTTTTATTTTTAGACTGCCTCGATGACTGATAATACACTCTTTTATGCGATTAATTTTTTCTTCTGGATATTTTAATTTTTTCAAAATGTCATCGGCCAATTTAGCACTGTATAAATGGTGCTCTTTGTACAATTTTTTGTCAACCAAAGAAGCATAATCGTGCAATAAGGCTGACAATTCCAAAATTTCGATATCAGCTTTTAGTTTTTTACCCAACATCAAACTGTATTTTACAACTGGCTGAATATGATATCGCCAAACCGTATAGGTAAATTTATTTTTTTTACTATCGTTTGCTTTCTTTACTGCTTTTTCAACCTCTTTTTTTATCTTTTGATAATTATATTTTTTCATATTTTAAAAAATATACAACTAATCACTATTTAACTACCTACTAATCACCAACTTTACTTGACCCAGAATTCTTTTTTCAAATCCATGTCATCCTCAGTTTTTCTTTCTTCTATTTTTTCCTTGGCTTGTTCTCGTAATTCTTCCAAATCCAACTTATTTAATTCTCCACTTCTTTTTTCTAAAAATTTTTTATTATTCAGTTTTGGCTCTTCTATAACTTCTGACAATAGCACATCTAGAATAGCACCGATTTTCGGACTTGGTTCTATCTTTAATAATTTCATCAAGTCATCACCGTTTATTTTTAACATTTTTACTGACACAGGATCATTTTGTACTTTTTCCATTACATATTCCAAATGACGCAGTTTATACGGCTTGGCCTTTGGTACACCTGATCCTAGTCGGTCAGCAATTCGTAAATCAATCAAATCTTTCAAATTTTCCACGCCGACTTTGCGAATCAACCGTCTAACTGATGACTCTGTTACTTCACCAACATTGTAATAAAACATGTGATTGCGTATTAGAGTCGTTGTCTTATCCATGTCTTCATTAGAAAACTTCAATCTCTTCATTATTTTTTGACTAACTTTAGCCCCAACCATATCATGATTATAAAAAGTAGCATCACCTTTGATAAATTTTTTGGTCTGCGGTTTGGCAACATCATGAAGTAGTGATGCAAATTTTACCCGCCAATCCTTGCTCGGACAATATTTTAAAGATAAAGTTGAATGCTTAAAAACCGTATAAGTATGATGTCGATTCTGATCAACGCCAACTCCCCTCTCTATCTCTGGCAAAATGTACTGTAATAATTTTAGCTCATGTAAAAGCATTAATCCCTCGTAAGCTTTATTGGAATCTAAAATCTTGATTAACTCATCTCGTATTCTTTCATTTGAAACAAACTTTAACCCACCGGCTAATTTTTTTATTGCTCGTGAAGTTTTGTCTTCAATGGAAAAATTCAGCTGACAGGAAAACCTGATAGTCCGCATCATTCTCAACGCATCTTCTTTGAACCTGTCAGACGGTTCGCCAACCGCGCGAATAATTTTCTTTTTTATATCTTTTTGTCCGCCGAACAAATCAACAATTTCTACCTCCCCTAACCCATCCTTATTAAGGAGGGGAACTTTATTTTCCCTCTCCTTTGCAAGGGGATGATTAAGGAGGGGTCTTATGGCCATAGCATTGATTGTGAAATCACGGCGCTCTAAATCTTTATCTAATTTATCTTCAAACTTTATTTCATCTGGGTGTCTACAATCACTATAACCTTGCTCGCTACGATAAGTGGTTATCTCAACAACTGTTTCTGTTTCAGCTTTTTTATTTTTTATCGGCAAAAGAACCGTACCAAAAATATTCTCATATTTTGCGTCTGGAAATATGTTCAACATTTGCTCGGGTCGAGCATTGGTTGTTATATCCCAGTCTTTCGGTTCCAATCCTAATAACAAATTACGCACGCAACCGCCTACGACAAAAGCTTCAAAATTATTTTTTTCTAATTTCTGTAAAATTTCTATTATAAATTTCGGTATATTCATAAGCTAAAAAAGGCTAACTTTATTCAATTAGTCCTAATACAA
Source organism: uncultured Gammaproteobacteria bacterium (assembly GCA_964553705.1). Lineage (GTDB taxonomy): Bacteria > Patescibacteriota > Patescibacteriia > Patescibacteriales > GWC2-42-12 > CAYXNZ01. The sequence continues at coordinate 6,969 of CAZKKV010000023.1, read as the reverse complement.
CTATACAATTCGAACTGCTAAATGTCAAAAAAATAAAAATAAAAAACAGCCTTTTTACGCTGCCTGTAATTATAATTCAAATTGGCGGAAGATATTAGTCTTTCTCTTGGTGTTCTACACCTTCAGAGTTCCTATTAACAACTTAAGAGCAGAGACGAAGATATTTCTCTAATCTCAAAGCTATAATTCGACTCCAGATAAGGCAAGTTCCAAAAGAAGACTAATATTCCTCCTGGACCGGCAATTATATTATATTTTTAAGTAATTGTCAATACTATCATATCCACAGATATGTCCGTTTAAAGCTTAAAATTATCAACAACTTATAAACAATCTGAATCTAAAATCTCTTTATTATTCTTCCAAAACCGCTTCACTTTTATCTATTTCAATTATTTCTCTAGATTTTTCTATTTTAAAATAGCAAATTGTAGTTCATTTCAACTTAATGTATATTAGTTAAAAAGTCAATGTTTGTTTGAAAAATATTAATCTTTATTATCCTCTGAATTAAATGTTTGATGATAAAAATTTTTAAAATCTAGCCTATATTCTTTTTAACCATTTTAATACCATCCAAGCCAACAGACCGCCTGATACGGCTGTAGCAAACTGTGTCCAGCTCATCATCTGCGCCACTTTAATAACTAATTCTTGTTTAATTAATAAATGACTAATAAAGTTCACACTAAAAAATAAAAAAATAAATTTTAGTCCAGCACCGACAATAACACCCCAAAAATAACCGCTAGCATAATTTACAGAATTATTATAAAACCAATCAACAGATAAAACCAAAATAACATTACCCAGCATAATAAATGGCACAATCGGCGCCAAAACCAACGGCAATAATCCACCAGATAACGCCATTAAACTTGGCACTAAACACAAAACCAAAGCGCTTCTGACACCAACTAAAAAAAGTGTCAAAATTAAAATCATATTCACTATCGGGCCAGTCATCCATTGAAGATGAATAACAAAAGGTAAAAAAATAGCTACACTCGATAAGGCAATAAAATTCGCCAACGACCTGACGTTAATTCTTTCCAATAATTGCGCCCTTAAATAAAGCATATTATTTTGTCATTATGTTATTTTTTACTTGCACGCCGACAAACTTATTTATCTCTTTGGTTAAGTCGTTAATTTCTTTTATCGTGCCGCTAACAGCCACTACCATTAGAGCCAAACAATTTTTCAAACATTTTCGCTGGACATTAACGCCCAGTCTGGACATAACCAATCGTCCATTCTTTGTCAGTAATCTATTGACTTGCTCGGAATTTTGCTGGCGATCGCTGATTAAAATTGTTATCGTCGCCAAATGTTGTTTTGACATATGTTTATTTTATCTTTTTATATTTTGTATGTAAAACTTGATGTTCTAACTTGCCTTTTTCTTTCAGCCATTTTAAAGCTTCAATTGCGCTTTTGTTTTCGTGAGCTTTCCTTATTTTTTTACTTTTGTCTAATCTATACAAAGCTTCAATTCTTTTCTTTCTTATTTCGTCAGTTGTCGGTATTGGCTGACCACCCCCACCGATACAACCGCCAGGACAAGCCATTACCTCGACATAATCATAATTATTGATATTTTTTATAACTGACTCTATGTTACCGATGCCGTTTACCACTGCCACTCGTAATTTTTTGCCAGCGACATCGACAACCGCCTCTTTTACTCCATCCAAACCTCTCACCTCTTTTAAATTTAATTTATTATCCTGCAATTCACCTTTTTTACTACCACCAAGCATAAATTCTGCGGTTCGTACCGCTGACTCCATTACGCCACCACTTCCACCATAAATCGCTGCTGCACCGCTATATTCACCCATTGGACTATCAGCTTTTCTTTTTTTGATATTTGTAATATTAACATTATCTTTTTTTAGCATGAAAGCAAATTCTCGAGTGGTTAAAACATAGTCAACTGGATGTTGACCGTTAATTTTTAACTCGGGTCTAGCGCTTTCAAATTTTTTGGCCGTACAAGGCATAATTGAAACAACAATAATATCCTTTGACTTTAAATTCATTTTTTCTGCCCAATAAGTTTTTATAATACCGCCGTTCTGAATATGAGGCGACCGAGAGGTGGTTAAATTCGGAATTAATTCCGGATGATAAAATTCAACATATTTTACCCAAGCTGGACAACAGGAAGTCATCAAAGGCATAACGCCCTTATTTTTTATTCGACTAATTAATTCTTCTGCTTCAACCATTGTAGTGACATCAGCCGAAAAATTAACATCAAACACATAATCAAAACCGAGTTTGCGAGCACCGGCCACCATTTGGTCTACAACTATTTTTCCATAAGGCAAATTAAATTCCTCACCAATACTGACCCTAATAGCTGGCGCAAATTGCGCTACCACTATTTTTCCTTTATCTTTGATCGCTTTTTCAACCATCTCCCAGTGAGTCTGCTCTTGCGCCGCCCCAACTGGACAATGCACCGCGCATTGACCACAATTAATGCAGACTATTTTTTTGTCTTTTGTCGGTACAATCTCCTGCTCAGCTCCTTTACCTTTTATTTCTAAATAATCTATTTTTTGTAAAAGCGAACAAGCGTCAACGCAATTACGACAATCAATACATTGTGTACCATCAAGTTCAACCGCATTATCAAATTTATAAATCTTACGTTTGCCTTTTCTATCTTTGAATCTAGTAATCTCTATTTTATATTTATCAGCCAGCTCCAATAGTTTACAGTTGTGACGCCAAACGCATGTCGGACACTTTTCAATATGTTCAGCAAAAATCAACTCAATATTAAGATTTCTCGCCTTTCTTACCCGATCAGTATCGGTTTTAATTTCCATGCCGTCTTGCACTTTTGTCTTACATGATGTAGCTAATTTTTCCCTGCCCCTTATTTCCACTACACAAACTCGGCAATTAGCTTTGGGTTTAAAATCTGCATGATAACACAATGAAGGAATAAAAATATTGTTTTCCATCGCCACTTCCAAAATTGTTTGCTCAGCAGAACAAATAATTTCTTCGTTATTTATTTTTATTTTAATCTTTTTATTCATACTGTAATTTGTATTTAAAAATATTTTTTACCGGTAAATTAATCCGAACTGAAGCACTGGCAAATATTGTTAAAATCTTGATCTTTTAATTTTAACTGCCGACTAGGTATATTCGGCATTACGTTTTTTATAAAACTTTGGATCGGTATCGGTACAGCGCAACCAAGACTACAAAAAGAAGAATTTCTCAGATTGGACAATAGCTCATAAAACAATTTCCAATCTTGACTGTCTGAATCAATAATTTCTAATAGACGGTAGTTCCCTTCGCGACAAGGTGTGCATTGACCACATGATTCATTAACTGAGAATTCTAACCATTTTCTTATTATTTTTTTGAAACTATATTTTTGGATACTATAAACAGTAATTGAACCGGCTCCGCTAGCCTTTTTCTTTAATTGCGACGAGTTCAAAACTTCACCCGAACCGTCACCGCCAATTTGAACAAAAAATAAAAATTTTGGATAATTATCAGTTTCTTTTAAAATCTTTTCAATTGTATAGCTACTCGGCAAATTATACACTCCTTCATTCAAACAATCTCCACTAACAGTAAAAAATCTTTTATTAATATACTCATCAGAATTCACCAAACTAACATTATAAAAAGTTTCAACATTGTTAATTAACGTTGGACAACCCCAGAGACCTGCTTCGGTCGGAAAAGGTGGACGAATTCTCGGTTCAATTCGCTTGCCTTCCATGGCGTTTAAAAGTGAGCTTTCTTCGCCACCAATATACCCAGCGTCCAAAGGTTTAGTAAATAAAACAATTGGTAAATCGCCAATAGCTTTTTCTAAATTTTTGCCTAATTTCTTTTGATATTTATGATTTATATATATTATACTTTTTTGAGCACCGATAAAATTCATCGCTAGCTTCATTCCGTCAATTACTTTTTCTGGATAGTTTTCCAAAATAAAAAAATCTTTTTTTACCCCAGGTTCACCTTCAGCGGCGTTGCAAACTACATATTTTTTCTCTCCACTGGCCCTTTTTACTGCTTCCCATTTTATCGCCACCGGAAAACAAGCTCCGCCACGGCCGACTAAAATAGCTTTTTTAATTTTACTAATTATATTCATACTAATTAAATATGTTTTGTTTTATAAAAACTTAATTATTACCGCCATTTAGTTGTCCGATAAACTTGTCCGCACTTTCCTTTAGTGACGGGTCCAATGTAACTGCTTTTTCTACTGCTTGGATTGCTTTTTCTGTTTCGCCTATCTGCACATAGATTCTAGCCAAATTTATAAAATAAGTTGAGTTAGTATCCTCCTCTGAAACTAGCTTTTCATACAAGGACACTAACTTAGGAAAGTCCTTGGATTGGGCATAATGATTTATCATAAATTTAACCACATTAGAATCATTTAGAAACATCAAACCACCCAAATCTAAACATTTATCCATATTGTCAAAAGCTGCTTCCTCATCCTGATAAAACAAATCTAATCTTGATAACCGACAATATCCTTCAGCGTATTCCTGATCCATATTAATAGCGTAGTTTATAGTGTCCAAAACATTATCTTTCTCATCTCGACTAACATAAATTTGAGCTTTCATAAAATAAATTCTGGTTCTACCCGGACTTGATTCAATTGATTTATTTATCGCTTCCAGCGCCCGATCTGAATAAAAATAAAATTTATCCATATCGCCTTTTTCATCACCTTCGTCGCGATAAAAAACTGAAGCTAAATTCAAAATTTGCGCCAACTGCATTTGCGTCATACTATCTTTTGGATTGTATCTAACATTTTTTTCAGCTAAGGCAATTGTATAATCCAAAATTTCTCTAGCATCTTCTCGACTAATTTTATTTAAAGCGCTAGCAGCTGGGATTAAAATTTTAACCAGACTGTCTCGGCTATCACGGTCTAGTACTGTATTTTGATCCAAAGCCTTTTTGTAAATTTCCACTCCGCCTTTTAGGTCCTGGTCAGCAAAAGCGTATTGTCCATCAATAGCTCCCCTCATCATTTGCCACGGCTTTAAATTGTATTGAAATATTATAATAAAAATCATTAAGCCAACTATAAAAATAGAAAAAATTTCCTTATTATCAAGCGGTGCAAAATTATTTTGTTCTTTCTTTTCTTGATGCGACAACCAGTAAACATAGCCAAGCATTATCATTAACATTAAATACGTTACCTGTGAATCAAATACAACTAAATTTTGTACAAAATAAGCAGCAATCAGCGAAACCAACAAAACAAAATCGGCCAACCCGATTTCTTTTTTTCTGTAGCCTTTTATCAAAAGATAAAAAACCGCCACGAAAATAGACAAATAAGTTATCAACCCAAGCGAACCAGTGGTTGAAGCTATATCAACCAAATTGTTATGTGCCCGATCAAAATATGTTTCACTGGCTGTGTAACGGTAAAATGACGGATCAAAATATTTATCAAAAGTAATAGCAAAATTTCCCAAACCCGTGCCGAGAATTGGATGATTCGGAAAATCTTTTAGAGCCGCCTTCCATGAGATGAGTCTGGTCTGAAAAGTAACAGCGCTTGGCGTAATCTGCGTGATTGTCACGAACATCGGCATATTTTTAACAAACGGCTTGTCAGCGTAAACAAAGATTGAGGTAACCAATAAGACAAACACTACAGAAGAAGCAATAAAATATTGTTTTAATTTTTTATTTTTCCCCAAAAAGATTATCAAAGTTGCCAAAATCATAAAGCTAACTGCAAAAGCGACATAAGCGCCACGGGTGTTGGTAGATTTTAAAACAGCAATCATTGTTAAAACTGAAATGATATAAAACGAAAGCATCGCCCAATTACTCTTATTCTTCTCTGATAAATTTCTCCAATAAAAATATGCGATTGATGCAAAAAACACGTTAAAAATAATATAACCGCTGACATAGGCTGTATTACCAATAGTGCTGTAATGAATTTTTAATAAACTATGAAGACTGATAAATATTGCGGTCGCAGATGAAAGTAGCAAAACATGAAACCAATCGCGCTGATCCCGAAATACCGTAATGATAATAAAATAAAAAATTAAATAATGAGCCAAATGAAAAAAACCGAGCATTCTCTCGATATCTCCCCAGAAACTTAAATTAAAATCCACGCTAAAAAAACAAGATAATAAAATAACTGAGAAATAACTTATCAAACCGTAGCAAATCAAAGATAGCTTTGGCCGACCCGACGGATATTTTATTAAATAACTGACCCAAAAAACAAACAATATTTCAATCAAAATATTAAAAAATATCTGTTTGCCAGTAATAAAAGGAAAAAGCAATTTGCTAGCTACAATAAAAACCATCAAAAAAGAAAGGTAAATTCCGCTTTTTAATATGTTTAGATAAGTTTTTTGCGCCATAATATGATTACAATAAATTAAAATTGTTAAGACTCGTTATCAATAATCTTAGCACAATTATAGAAATACGTTAAAAATACTAATCAACCAGATTCATCATCCCAAAGTTTTTTCTGTCATTTCCTCTCTTCATTTCGTCATCCTCGACTCTTCTTTTTTGTCATTCCCGTTCTCTTTTTGTCATTCCCACGTAGGCGGAAATCTACTATTTCAACGATAGATACGTTTCTGGATCCCCAGTCAAGCTGAGGATGACAGAGAGAGGTTCTTCGTCATTCTCGCCCTTCTTTTGTCATTCCCACGTAGGCGGAAATCTACTATTTCAACGATAGATACGTTTCTGGATCCCCAGTCAAGCTGAGGATGACAGAGAGAGGTTCTTCGTCATTCTCGCCAAAGTAAAGCGTAAATTATAGCGAATCAAAATTACTATTTGATATCCCTAAACCCAGATTTCTCATCACTGAAAAGGCGTCAGTAGGCCTGCCCAAAAAATATCTTTTATTATCACTTGGATTGACATACCATGCTTCACCACTACCTT
>CAZKKV010000022.1:0-14534 GCA_964553705.1 uncultured Gammaproteobacteria bacterium | reverse complement strand
GTGCAAAGAAAATACGCTGACATCAGCGTATTTTTTGTATTTACGATAAATGACAAAGAAATGCTCTTGTGATAGAATGTAGTTAATTGTAAATAATTTAATAAATAAAATTATGACTATTCAAGTTATTGGCTCGGGTTGCCCGACCTGCAAGAATTTATACGAGACAACAAAAAAAATGGCGCATGAATTAAATATTAATACAGAAGTTGAGTACATCACGGACGTGTCAAAAATAATAGAGATGGGCGTGATGGCTGGACCTGTTTTAGTAATTGATAGTAAACCGGTGTTGACGGGCGGGGGACATAGCAACGAAGAAATTAAAAATGCTTTAATTAATAATTTACCACAAAAAAAACAAAACACTGGAGGTTGCTGTTCATGTGGTTGTAGTTGTTAAAAAGATTTATGGATATATTTAAACCAGCTCAAATACTAGCTGATACAATTACTTATGATTGGTTGGATATCACTCATGAATATTGGGGTGGTGCTTTGTCTTTTTTTATTTATGACATCATTAAAATTGGCTTACTACTGGTGGTTATTAATTATGTGATGGCGATTACCCGTTATTATTTTCCAGTAGAAAAGGTGCGAGATATATTGTCGAGCCGGAAGTGGTATGGATTTGATTATTTTTTAGCCGCTGTTCTCGGGGTTATTACACCGTTTTGTTCTTGTTCATCCATCCCTCTTTTTATCGGTTTTGTTAGCGCTGGAATACCACTTGGAGTAACTTTTTCTTTTTTGATTGCTTCACCTTTAGTTAATGAGGCATCACTTTTTATTTTTCCGACAATCTTTGGCTTCAAATTAACTGTTGTTTATAATATGATAGGTATTGTTATAGCCATATTAGGCGGAATGATAATAGGTAAATTTAGTACGGACAAGAGTATAAATCCAGATTTTTTAAAGTTTAAAACTCAAGATGAAGCGATAAAAGAAAATAAAGGAGAAAAAGTTCCTTTAAAAAAAAGACTGTCTATTTGGTGGAAAGACGGAGTGGTGGTTTCCAAAAGTATTTTTCCTTATGTTGTTCTGGGTGTTGGACTTGGAGCTTTGATACATGGTTTTTTGCCTCGTGATTTTGTAGCAAGTTATTTAGAGACAGGGAATTGGTGGACTGTTCCTCTAGCAGTTATTATCGGAACTCCGTTTTACGCCAATTCTGTGAGTGTTATTCCCGTTATTGAGGCTATGACCGGCAAGGGTATTCCGCTTGGCACCTCGTTAGCTTTTATGACAGCCACGGTGACGCTTTCTATTCCTAGTATATTAATACTCAAAAAAGCCATGAATTGGAAGTTATTATCCGCTTTTATTATTGTGACTACTGTTGGTGTAATGATAATTGGCTTTTTCTTTAATTGGGTTTAAAAATAGCGAAAAATGTGCTATAATAAAAGAATATTTATATTTTAAAAATAAAATTTATGAAACATCTTAAATTTTCTGCAAGTGTCGTCGTTTTTATGTTAATGCTTATGCCTCTTGTTTCTTTTGCCGCCAATAATGGGGAGCAAAAAGGAATTCATGAGGTTGGTACAGGTATTGAAAATCCTGGGTTAAAAGAGGCAGGTCAGGGGACAGGACAAGGAGCAGAGATACAAAATGAGACTATGCTTCAAAATCAAGGAGAGGAACAGCAAAATACTGTTCAACAAAAGCAGAATACTCAGGCTGGACAAAAAGATGAAAAAGGAAACAAGACAGATGCCAACGGTCAGAATCAAGCTAGCGAAAAAGCAGTCCAAAGAAGAAATAAAGTAGCGAGCGCTGTTCAGGAAATGCTGCAGGTAGCAGAACGCAATCAGGGAGTTGGACAGCAGATCAAAGTAATTGCCCAAACTCAAAATCAAGACCAGAATCAGATTGAAATTGAGTTGAAGCAAGTAAAAAACAGAGGACAATTAAAGAAATTTTTCTTTGGTCCAGACTATAAAAATCTTAATCTAGCAGAAGATAAGCTGACAAGTTACGAAGAAAAGTTGGAAGTCCTTAAGAAATTAACTTCCCAAATTACTAACGAGGCAGATGCGACAAAATTGCAAGAGTTAATTGGAGTAATGGAGCAAGTGGGAGTAGAACTAGAAGAAGAGCTAACAGACGAAAGCGAGGGATTTAGTTTGTTTGGTTGGTTGAATAAGATGCTTTCAAAGAAATAGTCGTGCGTAATAATTTACAAAATAAAAACCGTTCGCCGAATCGGCGAACGGTTTTTATGCAGATAGAGATATTATAGTTGCATTAAACAAATTCTTTTTTAGATATCTAGATTTTCTACTTTTTGAGCATGCGTTTGAATGAAGTGTTTGCGCGGAGCAACATCACCACCCATTAGCATTTCAAATGTCTCATTAGCTCGGGCAGCATCTTCGACGTTTACTTGTTTCATGACTCGTTTTTCCGGATCCATGGTTGTTTCCCAAAGTTGCTCAGGATTCATTTCACCTAAACCTTTGTATCGTTGAATATTAATTTTGGTTGAAGTTTTTGTTTTTGTTGTATCTTTTTCTTCGTCTGTTTTTGTTTCTTCTTCTGTCTCGTCCGAGGCCTCTTCGTCTATTACTTCAATTGATTGTCCACCTAATTCGGCGATAATTTTTTCTTTTTCTTCGTCGTTATAAGCGTATTGAATATTGGTACCTTTTTTAATTTGATAAAGCGGTGGCTGGGCGATATAGAGATGACCCATGGTAACCAATGGATTAAAATGTCTGTAAAAAAGAGTGAGTAATAATGTGCTGATATGTGCGCCGTCAACGTCGGCATCAGTCATAATTATGATTCTGTGGTAGCGGAGTTTTTCTAAATTGAACTGATCGTCGATATTGGTGCCTAAAGCGATAACTAGATTTTTTATTTCATTATTAGCTAACATTTTGTCAAGCCTGGCTCGTTCAACATTTAGAATTTTTCCTCGTAGAGGAAGAATAGCTTGAAATTTTCTGTTGCGGCCTTGTTTAGCAGAACCACCAGCAGAATCACCCTCAACGATATACAATTCGCTTTCTTCTGGTTTACGACTAGAGCAATCAGCTAATTTTCCAGGCAAAGTCATACCTTCTAGGGCACCTTTCCGCAATATTGAAGCACGAGCGGTGCGAGCGGCAATTCTGGCTTGACTAGAGAGAATGCATTTACTAAGAATTGCTTCAGCTTCTTTTGGGTTTTCATTTAAGAAAGAAGAAAAAGCATCGCCAAATACTTGTTCGACGTAAGTTTTCATGTCAGCATTGCCTAGTTTTCCTTTGGTTTGGCCTTCGAATTGAGGATTGGGTAATTTAACGCTGATTATTGTTACTAATCCCTCGCGGACATCATCACCAGTTAAATTTTCTTCTTTTTCTTTTAGAATATTTTGTGAACGGGCATAGGAATTTAAAGTTCTAGTCAAAGCCGAGCGAAAACCAGCGATATGAGTTCCACCTTCAGGATTAATGATATTGTTAGCAAAAGCTAAGGCTACTTCGTTAAAACCGTCATTATATTGTAAGGAAACCTCAATTTTAGAATCGTTTATTTCTTTTTCAATATAAAAAACAGTATCATGTTTAACTGTATTATTACGGTTTAGAGATTTTATATAAGATTTTATGCCACCTTCAAAATGAAAGCGGTAATCTTTTTGTCTATGTCCTTTGCGACGATCAGAGACAATGATAGTTATTTTTTTAGTTAGATATGATTGTTGTCTTAATCTGTCCAAGATTTTGCCCCAATCAAATTCGGTTTCTTCAAAAATTTCACTGTCTGGTTTAAAAGTAATTATGGTGCCGGTTTTTTTAGTCGTGCCAATGGCTTTTACTTTTCTGAGAGGTTTGCCTTGCTTGTATTCCTGTAGCCAGATTTTACCTTCGCGGTGAATTTCGGCTTTTACATATTCACTTAGGGCATTGACGACTGATACACCGACACCATGTAAACCACCGGACACCTTATATCCTCCGCCATCACCAAATTTACCGCCAGCATGGAGTTTGGTCATAACAGTTTCTAGGGCTGACATCTTGGTTGTCTTATGTATACTGACTGGAATACCACGCCCATTATCGGTAACTTGGACCATGCCGTTATCAAGAAGAGTAACAGAAATTTCAGTGGCATGACCAGCCATGGCTTCGTCAATGCCGTTATCGACTACTTCCCAAACAAGATGGTGTAAGCCAGACGAAGAGGTTGAGCCGATATACATACCGGGTCTTTTTCTGACCGGGTCAAGACCTTCTAAAACAGTAATTGACTCAGCGCCATACGTTGATTTTGGTTTTTTTTCAAGTGCTTTTTTTGGCATATAAATGATAGGTTAAAAATGTAAAAATTTCTTTTAATATTAGCTTTTTAAACATAAAAATACCCCCTTAAATCAGGGCTTATCTATCTATTATAATTTTAGCAAAAAAGATGTTTTTTGACAAGTGATAATTTCTACCTTTTTGTTATATGTGCTAAAATTATTAATGATAACAATAATATAATTTATTATTAAAAAATATGGATAATCCTATTAACATTAAGCCAGAAGATAATAAAGCTGAAATGAAAAAACAAATTGAAAATTATAAAGACGTTGAAGGTTTATCGACTAAAAAATTAAATTTTGGTTTGTGGTTTGTGGAAAATAAAAAATTATTTAGAATTATTTTTATAGTGTTTTTGTCAGTAATTTCCGCGGTAAGTTGGTCGTATACTATCTTTGGCTTTTCTTATTATTTAGCGCGAGGGATAAATGAAGATGAATTATTATTAAAATACATGACTCAATTCAGTGAAGTAAACCACGAGATAGTAGTAGAACAAGGCGCAAAAGATTTAAATTACTATCCGATAAAGATTTTTAAATTAAGCGATAATAGATATGATTTTTTGGCTTTAATTGATAATCCAAACCAAGATTGGTGGGCAACATTTGATTATTTTTTTAGAGTAGGTAGCGAAAATACATCTAAACAAAACGGTTTTATTTTTTCTAAAGACAATAAAAATTTGATGGCTTTAGCTCGAGAGTTTTCTTATGCGCCATCAAGGGCGGAATTAATTATTGAAAATCTAGAATGGCATCGAGTGGATAAACACGAAATACCAGACTGGCAAAATTTTTATGAGAACCATCTTGATATCGTTATAAGTGAAACAAGTTTTAAATCGGCTCAACAAAGCGGATTATCAGAGAAGCTCAATTTGAATCAATTGGATTTTACAGCTGAAAATAAAACAGCTTACAATTATTGGCAGGTTGATTTTGATATATTGTTGTATAGCGGTAATCAGATAGTCAGTATAAATCGTTACAGTTTGGCTGATTTAATGTCAGGAGAGAAGCGATTAGTACAGGCGAGTTGGCCGGGTAAATTTGGTAGAATAGACCAAATAAAAATTATTCCTGATATCAATATAATGAATAACGATGTCTATATTGAATATCAAGGAGGAATAGGTGAAGAAAAATAAATTTTGTGAATGTTCGGTAAACTAACAATCTATTTTAAACATTTTGACTGGGTATTATTTGCCTCTGTTTTATTATTGGTTTGTATTGGTTTGGCGGAAATTTATAGTGTTGCCTTAGGTCAGTCGGCGATTGATCTGCTTAATTTTAAAAAACAAGTAGGATTTGTATCGCTAGGGATTGTTTTGTTATTTTTTTTCGCATTTTTTGATTATTATAATTTACGCAGTTATAGTAATTATTTTATGCTGGCGGGTGTTTTGGTGTTGGTAGCGGTCTTAATTTTTGGTAATACGATCAGAGGGACAAAGGGTTGGTTTTCCTTCGCTGGTTTTGGTTTACAGCCAGTAGAATTTATCAAAGTTATTTTAATAATATTTTTAGCGCGTTATTTTTCTTCTGCTTCTTTGAAAGCTAAACCATTAAAGCATTTGCTAATTAGTTTTGGCGGCATATTGTTGTTCTTAGTATTAGTGTTGGCTCAACCAGATTTTGGCTCTTCGCTTATTTTATTTTCGATTTGGCTTGCTATGATAGCCTTTGCTGGTTTTAATAAGAAATATTTTATTGTTATATTTTTAATATTAGCTTTAACTATGACTTGTTCGTGGTTTTGTTTCTTTAAAGATTATCAGAAAGAGAGAATTAAAACTTTTTTAAATCCGTCTTTTGAGCCGTTAAATCAAGGATACAATATTTCGCAAGCGATAATTGCTATTGGCGCTGGAGGATTAACTGGCAGAGGATTGGGTTTTGGTTCGCAGTCGCAACTAAAATTTTTACCAGAGGCTCAGACAGATTTTATTTTTGCCGTTGTAGCAGAAGAACTTGGTTTTTTGGGTGCTTTTTTGGTGTTGTTGTTTTTTTGTATTTTTTTCTGGCGATGCTTAAGTCATCTACGTAAAATAAAGAATGATTTTGCAGTTTTTTTTATTTTGGGCGCATCTAGCTTGATTTTTATTGAAATGTTTATTAATATAGCTATGAACATGGGGCTGTTGCCTGTTATCGGCATATCATTGCCTTTTTTAAGTTATGGCGGTAGTGCTATGGTTTCTAACCTAGTATTGGTTGGAGTAATCGAAAGCATTGTTGTGAGAAACAATATTAATTACTAAATTATCTATATTTATGACTAAAGAAATTAAATTAAATGCGCAATTAAGGACAGAGGAAAATGGCAAAGCCAAAGTTATCAGAGATAAAGGCATGGTGCCGGCGGTTGTCTATGGTTCAGGGATGGAAAATAGTAATATTAAAATAAAAAAGATTGATTTCGAAAGAGTTTTTGCTGAAGCTGGAGAATCAAATTTAATTAATTTGGTTATTGATGATAAACCGCCGATCAAGGTTATCGTCAAGGATTTTCAAAAAAGTCCAGTAAAAGATCAGGTTATTCATATTGATTTTTATCTAGTTGATATGAGTAAAAAAATAGAAACCACAATTCCGTTAAATTTTATTGGCGAGTCAAAAGCGGTTAAAGAATTGGGTGGTATATTAATGAAGAATATAGATGAAATAAACGCTAGATGTTTGCCTGGAGATTTGGTGAATAATATTGACGTAGATTTATCTGTTCTTAATACTTTAGATGATGTCATCAGAATAAAGGATTTAAAAATATCAAAGGATATTGAAATTTTAAATGAAGTTGAAGATATGGTAGCGAGTGTTACAGAACAAAGAGCTGATGAAATTGAAGCTGAAGCTAGCGAAGAAAAATCTGAAGAAGAGGGTAAAGAAAAAGAAAGTTCTCAGAAAAATGGCGTTCCAGACGAAGAAGAAAAAAAGAAATAATAATCAAGACAATTAAATAATCAAAGGAGGATTGAATGGACAATATTCAAAGAGATAAAACGGGCAAAACTATTGAAAAACGGCTATGGGCAATTGCCTGTTTTGTTTTTGCCGTTTTCTTTTTGTTTGTTTTAGTCTTGGCTTATTTGTCAGTTCGAGATTATTATTCGGGTGAATTGTTCGGTTGGCGCAATTTGGAGATACTTAAAAAATCCAACGAGAATCAATGTGAAAATTGTATTCGTCGTAAAATTGATGGAGTTTTAATAAAAGAAGAACAAGCTGAAATGTATCCAGTAGCGGTTATAATTGAAAACAATATTGATGCTCGTCCGCCAGTCGCTTTAGCTGAGGCAAATTTGGTTTACGAAGCAGAAGCCGAAGGTGGAATTACTAGATACATGGCTGTTTATGCCGACGGACGAGATATAGGAGCAATCGGTCCGATAAGAAGTGCCAGACCTTATTTTGTTGATTGGGCGCGCGAGCTATCAGCCGTATTAGTACATTGTGGAGGAAGTCCAGAAGCATTGGCGATGCTGGCCCAAGGCGAGATTCTAAATTTAAATGAATTTTATGATGGCGATTATTTTTGGCGGAATGAAGAAATATTAGCGCCACATAATATTTTTACTTCATCGGAAAATTTATACAGTTATTTGACTAATAAAGGTCTTACCGACAGTATGCTTTTATCTTGGCAGTACAAAGGCGATTTGACTTTAGAAAAAAGACCGCAGACAGGAGAAATTATAATTGGTTACAAAAAACCTGATTTTGTAGTAAAATGGTTATATAATCGTGAAAGTAATGAATATATTCGCTATTTAGCAGACGAACAGCACAAAGATTTATCTGGCCAGCAGATTACAGCTAAAAACATTGTAATTGAGTATGTAGAGGCAGAAGTGATAGATGATGAATTAAGATTAAAAATGAATTATATCGGATCAGGAGAAGCTTTCGTTTGCTTAGACGGAGCTTGTGTTAAAGGAAGTTGGCAGAAATCAGCTAGCGCCGCTCGAACTAGATTCTACGATAATCAATCAAAAGAAATTGAATTTAATGCCGGCACAACGTGGATTGAAATAGTTCAACCGGAAAGAGAAGTCTTGGTAGATAGTCAAAATTATTAATTTTAATAATATGAAAATTATTGAGAGAGAAGCATTTGGCAACAAGCAGGGGTTTACCTTAGTTGAACTTTTGGTTGTAATTTCAATAATTGGATTTTTGACAGTAGCTTCTGTCGTTGCTTTTAATATGGTTCGCATGCAGTCGCGTGATGCTATTAGGGTAGCCAATATCGCTACGATAAATAGAGCATTGGCCATGTATCTAAACGATTCATTTACAGGTTATCCGACATCAACTGGAGAATGTTTGTCTGGAGATAGTGGAGTAGGAGCAGAATTAAAAGCAGCAGAAATGATAATCAAAGTGTCGACTGACCCGTTGTGGGAAGCCGAAGAGCCGAATCCGGATATTTACGGAGACACGGATGGATTTTGCTATCACTATGCTTCCAATAACAAAGACGAATATCAGCTTAGCTATTATTTGGAATCTAATTCCAAATCAGGCGATGCTGGTGCTCATATTTTTGTACCATAGTTTTATGAATCAGGATATAAATTTTAATCACATAAGAACAAGAAGAATTATTGCGGTTTTAGTCGTTTTGTGTTTAGCTGTAGTTTTTTTTGTTGGTTTCAATACTATTAGGTCAAAAGCTAAAGATATTAAAAGAAGAGCCGATGTGAAAATGTTAGCAAAAGCATTGGATTTATATCACGACAATCATGGTTATTATCTGAGATCTATAGATGATTGGCAGGGATGGGATTTAACTTATGAATACAGAGGTGGAGAATTAAATTTTTTGGCCGGACTCAAAGAGGAGGGTTTGATTGATAGAATGGTCAGAGACCCATTAAATGATGATACTTTTCATTATCGTTATCAGAAATTTAATTCTGGAGATTATGGTTGCGACAAATCATTTTATATTTTGCAAATTACAAATTTTGAATTATCGACAAGTAATAATGGCTATGGACAATGTCCGGAATTAAATTGGGTAGAGTTAGCGCCAAACGGCTACACTATTCAAGTGTTTGATTAATTTTAAATTGAAATTATTGCTAGCCTATTATGACCACTTAGGTCTTTTTTTATTTTAATATCTGCGTTTGGTAGGTATTTTTTTATGAGTTTTTTAAATTGAGTTGTTTGTCGTGGATCAAATTCCAAAAAACAGGAGATAGATTCTGTATAAGTTTTTTTATATTTAGCGATTTGTTTTAAAAATTTTTCATAAAGCAGTAATCCGTTTTTCTCTGTAAAAAGAGCGATAGATGGTTCGAATTTTAGGCTAATAGTATCCATTGAACAATTGTTTTTCCAGTCTTTCCAGCCGTAAGGTAAATTTGCTGTGATTATTATTTTTGATTTTTGAGTTAAGGTTTTTTTCTTTTTGTTGTTCCCTTGGAGGCGAGAATCTATTATTTCAATAATTGGTTCAAGTAGATTGCCTTGTTTAAAAATAATTCTTTTATCAAGTCTATGGTTTTTAGTATTCTGTTTGGCAATTTGTAAAGCTAATTTTGAAATATCAGAAGCTAGAAAAGAGTACCTTTTGTTTTTTAGTAGTTTTGCCAATGTAATTATAATACAACCAGAGCCAGTGCCAATATCTACAAATATTGTTGGCTGTTGATTTTTTTTAATTAATTGCGTGATTTCGTCAATCATCAGTTCTGTTTCCGGCCGAGGGATTAAAACATTTTTATTAACTTTAAATTTTAAGCCGTAGAATTCTTTGTGACTGACAAGATAGGCGATTGGCTCACCTTTACATCGACGAGTAACCAGGGAATTAAAATTTGCAATTTGTTTTTGAGATAATTTTTTATTAGGGTAAGTTAATATGTGTTCGCGCGTTTTTTTTAATACAAAAGATAATAAAATTTCCGCCTCAAAGTGCGGATTTTTTATTTTTGCCTGTTTTAATTTTTTAGTGGCGCTAATTAATTGAGTGTTAACAGCCATAATTTACTTAGCTTATAAAAATATTGTGGTATGTGCGCTACCGCGCGGGCCTACTTTTTGTAACCAAAAAGTAGCAAAAAGTTTTTTTGGGGGGGGTTTAATTCGCTATCACGCTGATTAATCTTTTTTAGGCTTTGTTTTGGCGTTCAGTTCAACCCCTAAACCCCTCGGTGATTTTAATAAGAATTAATTTTTATGGATTTATTGGTCGGCTTTTTTCAATTCAGAAATAATTTCATCTATTTCTCCGTTCATTATTCGGTCGATTGAATGCCATGATTTTTTTATGCGATGGTCAGTGATTCTATCTTGAGGAAAATTGTAAGTTCTTATTTTTCCGCTGCGGTCTCCGGTGCCGATCATTTGTTTTCGTTCGGCATCTTCTTTTGATTTTTGTTCGCTTTCAATTTTTTGTACTAGGCGGGAGCGCAATATCTGCATGGCTTTATCTTTGTTTTGGTGCTGGTCTTTTTGGTCTTGGCATTGAACAACCAAACCTGAGGGAATATGAGTAATTCGAACGGCTGAATTAGTAGTATTGACGCATTGTCCACCTGGACCAGAAGCGGCGTAGGTGTCTATTTTTAAATCTTCGTTTTTTATTTCAATATCAATTTCCTCTGCTTCTGGCAGAACCGCTACAGTTGCCGCCGAGGTATGAATTCGTCCTTGCTTTTCAGTCTCTGGTACGCGCTGTACACGATGGATACCAGCTTCATACTTTAGGTCGCCGTAAACGTTTTTTCCACTCACTTCAAAAATAATTTCTTTAAATCCGCCGATGCCGATGTGGCTTGAATTCAAAATATTTACTTTCCATTTTTTAGTTTCTACGTATTTGGAATAGGCGCGGAATAAGCTAGCAGCAAATAGGGCTGATTCATCTCCGCCCGTGCCTGCTCGAATTTCTATAATAACGTTTTTTTTGTCATTCGGATTAGCTGGATGAAGTTCTTGTTTAATTTTATTTGTTAATTCATCAATTTTTGGCTTTAAGTTTGCTATTTCTTCTTCAGCCATATCTTTTAGCTCTTCGTCGGTTTCATTTTTTAAAATATCTTTATTTTGCTTAACTTGTTCTTCATTTTTTTCCAATTCAAAGATTAACCCAATTAAATCTTTGAGCTCGGCATGTTCCCGGGAAACGATTTTTAGTTTTTGCGCATCTTTGGTGATTTCTGGGCTGGATAGTTGTTTTTCCAGTTCGTTGAATTTTTTCTTTATATCTTCGTACATATTTTTCATTGTCATTCCCGCGAAAGCGGGAATCTATTGTTTGACTGTATAAATATTTCTGGATTCCCGTTTGCACGGGAATGACAAAAGAATGATTAAAAATGTTTTAGCTTAAAATAATACAAAACAGCTATTCTTTTCAATGTACTATTATTATAGCACGTTAAAAAGAATAGCTGTGTTAAAAGAAAAGCTATTTTTTGGTGGTAGTTTTTTTAGTGGCCTTTGTTTCCTTGACCTTGGCTCTAGTGGCGCGTTTAACCTTTTTACCTTTTCTACTTTTTGCAACTTCGGTTTTAGCTTTGACTTTGGCCTGAAACTTCTCTACTCGTCGGGCGGAGTCAACCAATTTTTGCTTACCAGTGTAAAAAGGATGGCAGGCAGAACAAATTTCCACTTTAATCTCGGGTAGAGTTGAGCCAGTAGTAAAACTGTTGCCACAAACGCAAGTTACTTTGGCGTCTGAATAATACTTTGGATGGATGTCTTTTTTCATAGTATTGAAAAAGTTTTAATCAAATTAAAAAGCCAAAATTTGGCTTTGTTAGCAAGTGTAATTGATATTAACATAAGAAAACGATTCTGGCAAGTGTTGGAAAAATATTCTTCGAAGACATGGTTTTATTAGTTATTGGTTTTTTTGTGTATTAAAAAAATTAGCAAAGTTGACAAAAAAACGATAATATTATAACTTATATTAGTAGCCAAAAGGCTGTTTTAATGTTATTCGCTTTACGAACCCATATCGCGAATACGGGATATGCGAATTATATTATAAATTTAATAAATCTCTCATACTCTCTTTATTTTCCTTGTTCCGAATATTCGGAATAAATCAGGGAGTAGAGGTAAAAAGGAAAAAACTATGGAAATACCAAGTATCGAACAGATGCTCAAGGCAGGTATGCATTTTGGGCATCGTACAAGCAGATGGCACCCAGGTATGGAGCCATTTATTTTTACTTCAAGAAAAGGCGTTCACATTATTGATTTAACTAAATCGCAAAAAAAACTTGAAGAGGCTTTGAGCTATTTGAAAAAAATAGCTTCTGAAAATAAGCAGATTTTATTAATCGGCACCAAGGTTCAGGTTAAGAAACCGTTAAAAAAAATAGCTCAGGAAATTGATATGCCTTATGTAGTTGAGCGTTGGTTGGGCGGATTTTTGACTAACTTTGATGTAATTCGCGGTCTGATTAGAAAATATAAGGATTTGACTGAAAAAAAACAGGCAGGAAAATTGGAAAAGTATACCAAAAAAGAACAGTTAAATTTTGATCGAGAAATTGTTAAGTTAGAAACAAGCGTCGGCGGGTTAAAAAATTTAACCAAAGTGCCTGACGTTATTTTTATTTGGGATATCAAAAAAGAAAAAACCGCCTTGACTGAAGCTAAGAAAAAAAATATTCCAGTGGTAGCTGTTTGCGACACTAATGTTAATCCAAAAAACGTGAATTATATTATACCAGCCAATGATGATGCGACTAAAACAATTAAATTGATTTTGAATTTAATTAAAGAAGCAATTTTGGAAGGTAAAAAAGAAATAAAATAAAAGAAGTTTATAGAGTTTTTTTAAATTCTAGAATTTCTGTGAAAAAAATATGGAACTCATCAAACAAATACGAGACATCACTGGCGCTGGCATTGTTGATTGTAAAAAAGCATTAGAAGAATCAAGCAATGACATTGAAAAAGCCGTCGAAATTTTAAGAAAAAAAGGTATTGCCAAAGCTGCCAAAAGAGGTAATCGTGAAACAAATCAAGGTATTATTAAATTAGCAGTTAGTGATGACAGCAAAGAGGGTTATTTATTGGAGATTAATGCTGAAACTGATTTTGTGGTATTAAATGATAAGTTTCAACTATTAGCTGAAAGCGTGCTTAATCTAGTTAAAAATAAAAAACCAAAAGACAAAGAAGAGTTAATGGGACTAGACTTAAACGGTTCTAGTGTGCAGGAAAATTTGGAAAATTTAAGTGGAGTAATTGGCGAGAAATTGGATATAAAAAGATGTGATGTTTTGTCTTCTGACGGAACGGTGGCAGTTTATTCTCATATGGGTGGAAAAATTGGCGTGTCGGTGTCTCTAGATAAAGAAGGACAATCAGATTTGGCTTATGACATAGCTATGCAAATAGCAGCGGCTAATCCAAGATATATTACACCTAAAGAAGTACCAGCAGAAGAATTGGAAAAAGAGAAAGAAATTTATCGTGAACAGTTGAAAAAAGAGGGTAAACCAGAGGAAATTATTGATAAAATAATGATTGGGAAAGTTAATAAATATTTTGAGGATGTTTGCTTAGTAAAACAAGAGTATATCAAAGACGACAAAAAGAAGGTTGAAGATATATTGGGCGATGTAAAAATTGAAAAATTTATTAGATATAGTTTATAATTTCAGTTTGTTAAGTTCTCTTATCTATGAAAGTAACGCAAATACAATTCAATCCGTGGGACAGAGTTTATGATTTTGATTCTGGCGATTTGGCTTTATTGATGGGTGATTTTGTTATAGTAAAAACTGAAATGGGAACGGAGATAGGAAAAATAGTTGGCTTTAAAAATTTATCTGACGAAGAGATAAAAGAAAGAAAAGAGATAAAACCGATTATTCGTAAGGCTACTCCAATTGATCTCGAGAAAGTGCCGAACGGAAAGCAGAAGAAAAAAGATCTTGATTTTTGTAAAAAGTTAGCTATCAAACATGAATTACCAATGAAGTTGGTTGATATTCATTATTCTTTTGATGGCGCGCGAATAACCTTTGCTTTTATCGCTGACGGACGGGTTGATTTTCGGGAATTAGTCAAAGACTTGACTAGGCATTTCAACAAGACGATTCGTTTGCAACAGATTGGTATTCGTGATGAAGCCAAGCTGATGGGGGATTTTGGTCATTGCGGACGGCCTTTATGTTGCGGTCGGTTTTTAAGTGAAATGGAATCAATCACGTCAGAAATGGCTGAAGCTCAACAATGTGTT
>CAZKKV010000021.1:0-15656 GCA_964553705.1 uncultured Gammaproteobacteria bacterium | reverse complement strand
AAAAAGAACAAAAAAATAAAATAAGAAAAAAAGATTGAATGTCTGAAATTAATTTTCGTTTCCTTATTTTGATAATAGTTAATGAGTAGCTTAGCTAACCAGATAGACATCACGATAAGCCATAGAGCAATTCTGATGGAAATTTTTAATCCCTCATATTCAAAGAAAAACAAATAACCTTTTGAGCCGATAAATAGTTCAGCTAGTATAGTGTATAAACCGTATTCAATTTTTTTGAGCGAAAGGACTATTGCCAAAAAGACAATCAGTAAAAAAATGATATTGTTTATACTCGGGTGTAGATAAATAACGAGAGATAGTAGCTCAAAAAATAGCAAATATAAAAGTATTTTTTTAATTTTGATAAATGATATGTTTTTAATTGACATCTTTTATTGTTTAAATTATACTAAAATTAAATAAAAAAATGGTTAAAAAAAGAAAAAGGAGGGGGTGCTATGGTTTCAAGAGAGAAAGAAATGGATACGTTTTGGACCAGTTTTATCTTTGCGCTTTGGTTTCTTTATTTTTTTTACAACATCATCTTTTTGATTCCCGCTCTTTATGTGGCTGAAAAAAATAAAGAGTTAAATGGTTGCGTTGCTGTAATTGAAATAATTTTTTTTCCTCAACCATTTATTTTAAAAGAGATATCTGGCTTTTTTGAAAGAGTCATTTTAATATCTCTTTGTGCTATTTCAGTGGCAAGGGAATTGGTGGCTTTAGTGTTTGACGATGATTTCAAATGCGGATTAGTCGAATGATCCGTGGATCCGTGGACAGGATTTAACATTCTTGAAAATCAATATCATGTGCGGGAGTAGTTGTTCAACAACTCTCCCGTTTTTTTTAATTTAAGTTATGTTTTTGTTTTATTATTTTTATTGCTTTGTTATATTTTTTTACCTTTGGTAAAAACGGAAAAAGTTTATAAGCAATAGTTGGTAGCCAGTTACTCATAGTCTGCTCTCCTTTTCTTTGTATTTTGAATAATATTTTATCAATCCAGTAACCTTGATAACCATTTTTTAATAAGGTTAACCACAAATCCCAGTCTTGAAAACGTTTTATTTCTTCATCCCAGCCTGACACAGGAAAAGCTTCGCGTCGAATAAGAGCCGTTGTATTTATATACGGCTCTTTTTTTATTCTTAGTGAATCAAACTTCCCGACTTTAAACTTTTTAAATCCCCAAACAAATGATGAATAGGCGTAGCCGGCTTCAGGATGTTTTAATAAGGCGTTAATTTGCTCCTCTAACGTTGTTTTGCTTAAAATAACATCAGCGTCACAGAATAATAGAAATGCGCCATTTGAGTGCTTGTAGCCCGTATTTCTGGCTTTTTGTGGACCTTGATTGGATTGCTCTAGGTAAATAAAGTTTTTGTTTTGTTGTTCAAAAACAGATTGGTATTTTTTAGCAACTATTGCGGTTTTGTCAGTCGAACCGTCGTTGATAACGATAACTTCATAGTTAGCATAGGATTGCTTCAAGATACTTTCCAAACAATCAGACAGGGTTTTTGCTTGATTATAAATTGGAATAATAATTGATATCATGATAATGATGAAAATTTTTAATTGTTTAAATAATTATACAATTTTTTTGTTTGATTTTGCCAGTTAAATTGTTTAATTGTTCTTTCTCTCCCCTGCTCGCCAAGTTTTTCTCTCAAGATTTGGTTATTGGCGATTTTGATAATCGCATTAGTGATACTGGTTTTACTTTCGGGATTTACCATTAGACCATTTAAGTTGTCTTGAACAGCATCTCGCACCCCCCCACTGTCGCCAGCGATAACTGGTTTACTCATCAAATTAGCTTCCAGAAAAACAATACCGAATCCTTCAAAATCATCGCCGATTTGTCGAGTTGGTAAAATAAAAGCATGACACAAGCTAAGCCAAGCCCATTTTTCTTCGTCGGATATTTGACCCAAAAAAGTGGTATTTTGGATGGCACTTTTGTTTTTGGCTAATATGTTTTTTAAATATTTTTCGTCTGGGCCTGCTCCGACTATAAAATATTTGAGATTTGGAATAGTCTTTATTATTTTTGGTAAAGCTTCAAGTATACGGTCAATCCCCTTTCTTTTTACCAAGCGCCCTAAACTAAATAGAATAAATTTGTTTGCTAGATTGTGCGTGTTTTTCAACTTGGTTTTTATATCATTATTTACTTTTATTTCGGCGTCCACTCCAGGATTTACCACTTTTATTTTGTCGGCTAATTTTGGAAATTGTTTTTTAACTAAGTTAGCTAAATAATTATTCGCACAAATTATTTTATCGGCATTAATCAATATTAATTTTGTGATAAATTTTTTTCTTGATTTTCTCATGGCATAAGTGAAATCCATGCCATGAAGAATTATACTGTATTTAAATTTAATTATTTTTGACAAAAGCCAAGTAACTGTGCCTAATGGGAGTATTTGCCCAACAATTATATAGTTATCTACATTTTTTTTAAGTTGTTTGCGTAAAGAAAATATCGCTGGCGTCCATTTTAACGTAAATAAGTTACTATTTATTAATTGATTGTTGTTATTGTGAAGGACGTCAATGTCATTTGTCGGCCAATATTCTACTATATTTTTATAATAATTTGCTACACCGCCTTTAAATGGCGGGTATTCCAACGTGAATAATAAATATTTCATATAGTTAAATAGTTTTTTTAAAAAATGACTGATATATACTCAGGAAATCCTCTTTTTTAAATCCGCCGAGCAAAAACAGAAGAGTAAAATAGATTAATCCGCCGAACACAGATAAGATAAAAATATTTATACTGTTTTTAAAATACAGCACCATAATTACCATCACCACGGCAGACAGCAGTGATTTTGAAAATATTTTTAAGATTACTATACTGTTAAAATTTATTATTTTGCGCGCTAACACGATACTGATAGCGAACATGAAGAAATTTGTTAGCGCCAAAGTTATGCTAGCGCCAATCGCTTGGTATTTTGGGATTAAGATTAAATTCAAGATAATGCTGAAAAATAAAGTTACACCCATGATTATGGTATTTTGTTTTTGCTTATCGCAGGCGTTTAGCAGTGAGCCAACGGGAAAAACTAAAAAAATAAAAATCAAGGAAGCCATCGATATCTGGAGTGGCAAGATAGCTCCATTATAACCAGTTTTAAAAAGAAGAATCATTTTATCAGCTAAAGCAATAATTCCTAGACTAATGGGCAAGGAAATAATTATTAAATAGTTAGTTGCTCTTTCAAAAGTAATAATTAATTGTTGTCGGTTATTTACCCAATAATTGCTCATGGCTGGATAAAGGGTGGCAATAAAAGCTAAAGGTAAAAATTGTAAAGCAAAAATCATTTTGAAAGCAATTTGATATAAACCGACATATTTATCGCCTGCTAGTAGTGATAGAAAAACAGAATCAAGATACATGTAAGCTCGTTGAAAAATGGCGAATAATCCAAAGGGTATAGATAGGCTAAATAGGGCTATCGCGTATTTTTTATCAAAAAGCGGACGAAGCGATAGCTTCTTTTTTTTGATTAAAATAAAAGCTACATAAATAAATTTTATTGCACTAGCCAACACTAAAGCAAACATAATCCAACCAAGACTTTTGCCGGAATACAAGAACCAAAGACCAGAAATAAAAACAATTACTTGAAAAACAACAGAAATGATGCTTTCGTATATGAGATTATGAAAACCGCGTATAATCGCAAAAAATGCCAAAGCAAAAGAATCAAGAATCATGCAGGCGGATGACAGGTAGACCAATTGTTTTACTAAGCTATCATAACCAAGTAAATTAATAGTGAAAAAAACCGCTAACCATGTCAAAATGGTTAGTGGTAATTTTATAGCCATAGTGCTACTCAGTAATTTTTGTGTTTGGTTATTATCTTTGGCGACTTCGCGAGTCAAAAGATTTGCTAATCCCAGATCAATAAATATGGCAAAAATTGAAGTAAATGAAATAGCAAAATAGTATTTTCCTAAATTTTCTGGGCCTAATTCGCGTGCTATCAAAGTAAAATAAGTAAAAGATATTACTTTTTGTAATATTAAAGCAAAGGTAAAATAAGACGTATTCTTTGCAATGTTAGTTATTTTTTCAGTCATGTTTTAATTTTAGCATAATGACAGCTAATTAAAAAGCGGACCCAACCAGGCCCACTTTTTATATAAGATAAGGCGAATTATATTAACGTTTACTCCACTGCGGTGCTCTTCTAGCTTTCTTTAATCCTGGTTTTTTCCTTTCTTTTCTGCGAGCATCTCTAGTCAAGAGATCTTTTGTTTTGAGAGTAGCCTTTAAGTTTTCGTCTAATTTTATTAATACTCTAGCAATCCCATGACTAGCAGCTACGGCTTGCCCATTTTTTCCTCCACCAGTGGCAATTATGGAAATATTGAAATCTTTTTGCAGTCCAGTTAATTTTAATGGTTGTTCAATTATTGAAAGTAAGGCGCTTGTGTCAAAATATTTCTCTGCCTGCTTATCATTAACAATTATAACTCCTTGTCCATTTTTATATAAACGAACTTGAGCTGTTGAAGTTTTTCGTCTGCCAACCGCTGAGGTATATTTACCTTTAAATTTTGTAATTTCCTCAGTCTGTTTTTCGGTTTTTTTTTCTTTTGTTTCAGGCATAAAATGATATTATTTTATCAGTAATCTTTTTAACATGTTGTTTCTCAATTTTGTTGCTGGAAGCATGTCTTTTACAGCTTTTTTTAGTATTTCCGAAGGTTTTGATGTAAATAAGTTTTTCATTTTAGTTTCCTTCATCCCGCCTTGATAGCCGGAATAATGATAATATTTTTTTTGGTCTAATTTTTTTCCAGTGAATTTAAGCTTATCAACATTACTAACTTCTACAATGTCGCCCATATCTAAATGTGGTTCATATTCAGGTTTGTTTTTACCACGAAGAATAATAGCAATTCGAGAGGCTAATCTGCCAGCCGATTCATTTGTTGCGTCAATTTTATGTAATTTTCTTTCAATTTTTTTCATATTATTTATATTTTTATGTCAATTCAATCTGTACTATTTTAGCTCCATCGCCTTGCCTGTGACCCAATTTAGTTATTCGGGTGTATCCGCCTTTAGTGCCCTTATAACGTTCACCTAGAATTTCAATAGCTTTTTTTACGGCCATTTTCTGAGGTAGAGTTGCTATCATTTTTCTTTTAGCATTTAAGTCATTTTTTTTGGCGGCGGTAATCATTTTTTCCACTAGTGATTGAACTGCTTTGGCTTTGGTGTCGGTAGTTTTTACTTTTTCATAAATTAAAATACTTGAAGCTAAATTTCTTAGCATCATTTCTCTTGAAGCCTTTGGTCGGCCGAATCTTTTTCCTGTTTTTTTATGCATCATAAAATTTATTCACTTTTTTTTGGTCGGCCGCGTTTCTTTGGTTTTTCTTCATAATCCTCTTCATCACCTGTTATTTCGGAAGTTTCTGTTTCAATTGTTTGATTATCGGCAGAATTTTTTATAACTTCTTCATCACTATCTTTATTTTTTTCTTCATCTTTTTCATCCTTATTTTTAGATAATAATGAACTGAATTGATTTATTAAGATGTTGGTAGCTTGAGTAAATGATTCTTTTGGGGTAATTGTTCCGTCAGTTTCTATGTCTAGTATAAGTTTATCCCAATTTGTCATTTTTCCAACTCTGACATTTTCAATAGCTATGCCGACAGATAATACTGGTGTAAAAATAGAATCAATCTCAATGTAGCCAGTTTCATGTTTCTCTTTTTCTCTACTTTCTATCATTTCATAGCCCATTCCCTTGGAAACAAATATTTCCATATCTAGATTACCAGCCATGTCGGTGATATTAGCAATAACTAGCTCTGGATTTATAATTTCAACGTCACTATTTTTTGATATGTCGCCAGCGGTAACCTTTTTTTCGCCTTTGACGTTTAATTCTATTTTGACTATTTCGTCGGTAAACATTTTTAACCTTAATTTTTTTAAAGTTAAAATTATTTCTAAAATATCTTCTTTGACGTGAGGTAAAGTTGTGAATTCGTGATCAGCTCCTTTGATTTTAACACCGACAACAGCCGCTCCACTCAGGGAAGATAAAAGAACTCTTCTTAGAGTATTGCCTATCGTAGCACCGTAACCAGGATAGCAAGGTTCAACAATAACCTGCTTTTGATTTTCCTTAGCGCCTTTTAAAAATTCAATTTTTTTTGGCAAAGCGATTTTAGTCATAAAATTGTGTATTAAAAATATAAATCGTTGTTTATTTGGAATAGAACTCGACTATCACTTGTGTGTTAATTTTTGATTCAACATCATTTTTACCTGGTAAGTGGAGTGTTTTTGCTGATAAATCATCAATGTTTAGATTAAGCCAGCCTGGTACAGAAGTTTTTTTCAGCTTATCCTTGATATTTTTAAATATTTTTTTATTCTCACTGGTTTTTTTAAGTTTAATTATATCCCCAGTTTTTACCTGATAAGAAGGAATATCAACATTTACATCATTAATATTAAAATGTCTGTGATTAACAAGTTCTCTGGCTTGAGCACGTGAAGACGCAAAACCAAGTCTATAAATGACATTATCAAATCGAGTTTCTAAAATTTTTAATAAATTTTCTCCAACATCACCTGGTTGTTTATATGCTTTGTCGAAAGTTAAGCGAAATTGTTTTTCTAATATATTATACATTCTTTTCGCTTTTTGTTTCTCTCTCAACTGCAAACAATAGCCACTCTGCCTACCTCTTCCCTTTGGTCCATGTATGCCTGGAGGATAATTTCTTTTTATCATGGCACACTTAGGAGTGTTGCATCTATCTCCTTTGAGCATAAGCTTTTCTCCTTCGCGACGACATAATTTGCATTTTGATCCTAAAAATTTTCCCATCTTTTTATTGAAATAAATTTGTTTGTTAAACTCTTCTTGGTTTTCTTGCTCGACAGCCGTTATGCGGTATCGGGGTTATATCTTTTATACAAGTGACTATCAAACCGTTTGCATTTAATGATCTGACAGCTGATTCACGTCCAGTGCCAACGCCTCTAACTCTAACACTTACTTCTCGCAAACCATACTCTTTTGCCTTATCTACGGCGATTTTTGTAATTATCTGAGCTGCATAAGGAGTTGATTTTTTAGGTCCCTTAAAGCCAGCTATCCCAGCTGAAGCCCATGACAAAACATTCCCTTCTTCGTCTGATATTGACACTATAGTATTATTGTAAGTAGCTTTTACATGAGCTATGCCGACCGTTACTTTTTTGTCGAGATTTTTCTTTTTTCGTTTGGTCTTTTTTTCTGTTTTTTTTGCTTTATTTTGCTCAAGCCTTTTTTTTACATCATCTGGCAGTTCAAGTATATCGCTCTGTTCAGACATTCTGTTTTTTTCAGGTTCATCGGTAATTTTATCAACAACATTAACTACTGGAGCAACCTCTGCTTCATTTTTTTTCTCAATTTCGTCGTTGGTTTTATTTGTGTTTTTATCAGTCATAATTAAAATTTTAAGTTTTTTGCGCAGTTGGTTTTTTACCAGAAACCGCTGTTTTTCTTAGATTGCCTCTGACGGTTCGGCTATTGGTCTTTGATCTTTGACCTCTAGTTGGCAAGTTTTTGGTATGTCTTATGCCTCGATAGCAATTTATTTCTTTAAGTCTTTTAATATTTGATGACACTTCCCGCCTTAAGTCACCTTCGACTTTATGCTGTTTTTCAACAATAATTCTTATTTTATTAGCTTGTTCTTCCGTAAGATCTTTGACCCTAATATTAAAATCAACATCAGCTTCTTTTAGAACATCTTTGGAGGTAGTATTGCCTATGCCATAAATATATGTCAGGGCTATCTCTATTCTTTTGTCGTTTGGTATTGTTATACCCGCTATTCTTATTGCCATAAAATAAAAATTAACCTTGTCTTTGTTTATGTTTAGGATTTTTGCACACAACATGCACCCGGCCTTTTCGCCGGAGTGTTTTACAGTCTTTGCAAATTTTTTTAACGCTTGCTCTTACTTTCATATATTTAAAGCCGGTATGTTATTCGGCCTTTAGTTAAATCATAAGGACTAATTTGTACCTTAA
Source organism: uncultured Gammaproteobacteria bacterium (assembly GCA_964553705.1). Classification (GTDB taxonomy): domain Bacteria; phylum Patescibacteriota; class Patescibacteriia; order Patescibacteriales; family GWC2-42-12; genus CAYXNZ01. The sequence goes on along the minus strand of CAZKKV010000021.1, from coordinate 7,566 downwards.
CTTTATCGCCAGGAAGAAGACGTATTTTGTGCATACGCATTCGCCCTGATAGATGGGCATGAATCTCATGACCATTTTCTAAAACAACTTTAAATGTGGTAGATGGCATAAGTTCCACTACCTCTCCTTGTGCTTCAATGAATTCTTTTGAATCAGCTATTTTATTTTTTTCTTCCATCAAAAAATATAATCCGTTATATTAAAAACAGTTTTGGCAAACATAAAATATTTTACCAAAACATAGTTGATAAAATTTCTAAAAAAACCTATAAAATTAAATAAAAGCTTATTTAAAAGCGTAAAATTATTATATATTTTTATTTTTTTATTGTCAAGTGCAAAAAAGCAAAACGGGTTAATTTGAGTGGTTGTGATAAATTTTAGCTAATATTAAATAAATTTTGCTATAATAACACGGCTTTTATTCGCCTAACTCCAGAGCTTGAGCTTTCCTCTTTTTTTATTTTGAATTTACCAAGAGCACTTGTGTTATCAACATGAGGACCGCCGCAAATTTCTTTACTGAAAACATCATCCCCTTCGCCTACAGTGTAGACCTTTACCTTGTCTCCGTATTTTGATTCAAAAACACCCATAGCACCAGCTTCTTTTGCTTCTTTCAAATTCATCTCCTCGCATTTTACGGGTAATTTTTTTTCTATCGCTTCATTTACTAATCTTTCAACTTCTTGTTTTTGTTCATCTGTCATTTTTTCTGAATGAGAAAAATCAAACCTTAATCTTTCAGCTGTAATATTACTACCCTTTTGTTCAACATGATCACCCAAAACCTTTCTCAAGCTAGCTAGCATCAGATGAGCGGTTGTATGTAGTTTTTTTGTTTCTTCACCAGTGTCTGCCAAACCACCTTTAAATTTACCAGCCGAGGCGGTGCGTGAAAGTTCTTGATGTTTTTTTAATTCAGCGTCAAAGCCGTCCAGATCTATTGTCGCCCCCCTTTCTTCAGCTAATTCAATACTCATCTCTATTGGGAAACCAAATGTTTGATAGAGATTAAAAGCGGTTTTACCATCTATTTTTTTCTCTTTTTCAAATTCTTTCAATCCCCTTTCAAGTGTTTTAGTAAATTGAATCTCCTCTTTATTTAATTCTTCAATAATTTTATTGATATTATTTTGCAGTTCTGGATAAATTTCTGCGTAATCATGAGCGACTATTTTGGCTATTTCCTTGGTCCATGGTTTGTCTTGTGGCATACCAATAGAGCGTCCATAACGAATAGCTCGTCTAATTAATCGTCTAACAATATAACCCTGGTCAGTATTGGAAGGCGTAACACCTCTATCATCACCGATAATAAATGTCGCTGCTCGAAGATGGTCAGCTATAATTCTTATGGCTTTTTTTATTTCAGCGTTTGAGTCAATATAATTCTTGCCAGATAATTTTTCGATTTTGAAAAATAAGTTATAAAAAGTGTCATTATCAAAGGCATCTTTTTTTCCATTGAGAACTGTTGTGGTTCGTTCAAGTCCCATACCAGTGTCTACGTTTTTTTGCGCTAATTTTTCAAAGTTGCCGTCTTTTGTTTTGTTGTATTCCATAAAAACATCATTCCAAATTTCCATAATTCTGAATTTATCTACTTCTTCGTCAAAAGTATCTTCAAGTGGTTTACCAGAATCATCTACATTATAAAACATTTCTGTGCATGGTCCGCAAGGCCCGGTTTCTCCGGCTGGACCCCACCAATTATCTTTGGCTGGCAAAGGAAAAATTCTATAGTCTTTATTAGAATTAATTTTAGTGTTGTGAGGGCAGATTTCTGTTTTTATTCCTGCTTTAGTAAATAATTCTTCCCATACTTGAATAGATTCGGAATCTTTTGGGCAATTTTCATCACCCATAAAAACAGTTACATATATTCTTTTGGGATCAAGATTGAGCCAATCAGGACTAGTCATAAATTCCCAGCTCCATTCTATTGCTTCGCGTTTGAAATAATCGCCTAGAGACCAATTACCTAGCATCTCAAAAAAAGTTAGATGTCTGTTGTCGCCGACGTCATCAATATCTATAGTTCTAATACATTTCTGTGAATTGGCGATTCTTTTACCAGCTGGATGATTTAGTCCCATTAAATAAGGCACAAGAGGTTGCATGCCGGCGGTGTTGAATAAAACAGTCGGGTCGTTTTCTGGAAGCAAAGAAGAACTGGGTATGATCGCATGACCCTTAGATTTAAAAAAATCTAGATATTTTTGGCGTAATTCTTTGGAAGTCATAGAAAATTATTTTAATAATATGAATTTAGTATATTAAATTAAACTAAAATTGGCAAATTTATTCTCTTGTATGTATTACAAAAATTATGCAAAAGAAAAAAGCGCTGCTCATGAATAGCAAACGCTTTTTGTGGTTCTCGCAAGAATCTAGGCAGAGAAAAGATCCATATTAACCATTAAATTAAATATCTTCTTTTCTCCTCCTGCTTTGAAAATAAACATACACCCCAGATTTTCAGCTTCATATCTGGCCGGAAGGTAAGAACTGTGAAGAATTATTTTTAATTCCAAATGACGCAGCTCGTCTTGAATCTTTTTTATTAACTCAAGACCATTCATTTTTGGCATTTGATAATCGGTAATTATCAAATCTGGAACAATTTTTTTTCTGGATAAAATATTCCAGGCTTTTTCCCCGTCTTCCGCCTCAATAACTTCTGGCATAACCTTGTTTTTAATTGATGACAAACTCAGGTAATGCTCAACAAGACGAATCAAAAGCTCACGAATATCTTTTGAATCGTCCACAATCAAAATTGTTTTTTTCATTTTCTTTCCTTTCCTTTTTGTGAAATTTTTTGTAAAGAGCAATAAATACTATACTCCGTTATTAATTAATTGTCAATCTATGATTCCTCCACCCAATAATTCTTTATCTTTATAAAAGACAACGCTTTGCCCAGGAGTTATGGCTCTTTGCTTTTTCTTAAATTTTACGTTTATTTTGCCTTTTACTAGACTAACCCGGCAATTCTCTGCTTCATGTCCATAACGTATCTTAGCAGTGCAGTTAAGGGGCATTTTAGGCACCTTACCACTTATCCAGTTGATATTCTTGGCAATTAACTGGCTATTTAATAATTTTTCATGGTCTTTTTTGTTTGTTACAAAAAGAGTGTTGGTTTTGTAATCGGTTTCAACAACATAAAAAGGTCCAGTTCCGCCGAGCTCAATCCCCTTTCTTTGTCCGATAGTGTAGAGAGGTAAACCAAGATGTTGCCCAAGTATTTTTCCTGTTAAATCTTTTATCGAACCTGGTTTAAGTTTTATATTTTTTTTAAGAAAATCATTGTGGTCGCCTGCCAAAAAACAAATATCCTGACTTTCATTTTTTTCACAAGGTAGTTTATTTTTTTCAGCAATTTTTTTTACCTCCGCTTTTGTGTAACCACCTAACGGAAATAGAATATGATTTAATTGTTTCTGTTTTAAATTATATAAAAAATAACTTTGATCTTTATCTTTATCTATGCCGTAGAATAGTTTTATTGGAAATTTTTGTTGTAAGCGAATATAATGTCCGGTCGCCAGATAATCGGCTTTTAATATTTTTATGTATTTTAATAATTCGCCAAATTTTATTTTTTTGTTGCATTCTACACACGGATTAGGCGTTAGTCCCCTACTGTAAGCAGAACAGAAATATTGGATGACATTTTTATTGAATTTTTGATAAGCGTTTATTGGATAGAATTTAATTTTTAATTTTTGACACACTTTGCGAGCCGATAATTCAGAATTGGGTTGCTTTTCGCTCAGGCGTAAAAATAAGCCGATAACTTCATAGCCCTGATTTTTTAGTATTAGCGAAGCAACAGCAGAATCTACTCCGCCCGATATTGCCATCACTATTTTTTCTCTTTTTTTAGCCATAAAAACATTATAATTTAATAATTTGTTTTATTCAATGGATAAAAACAGGTGGCATTTCAAAGCGCCACCTACTATCAGAATAGAATATTTGGAAATTAGCTATATTATGATTATTTTTTCAATTACATTTTCTAGAATATGGAATTTAACAAAGTAGAGCCCGGCCAAAAGCAAAATAACTAAAAACGATTGAATAATTATTGATTTATGTTGGATGCCAATTCGCACAAATATATTAATAATGAGGATTATTAGCGCTATGACAAGTAAGCCAGCATAAAAATATTTTGAAAATTTAATCAAAGTTGCTGCCACACCAATCTTTTTGCTTTTTTGTTGAACCACATACAGAGCTTCTTGATTCAAATCATTTTTTGGCTCAATTTGTGTCACAACGTTTTCATTATTATCTTCTGTTTTTATTTCAGCTTCGATAGGTTTGTTTTCATTTGCTTTTATTTCTTCTACTGTATTTTTATTTTCCGTCTCGGTTGCTACGTCTGTTTTTATTTCTGGTGGAATTTTTTCAGTAGACAAAACTTTTGTTTCAGTGTTGGCGGTTTCTATCAGCGCAGCGCTCATATCTTCGTTTTCTTCCGTTGCTACTACCAATACTGATGATTCTGACTCTTCTCGACTTCCAAATAATTCCACTAAAATAGTAGTATCTTCACCATCTATTTCGCCACTAGCAACTGCCAATCCGATATCTTGATAATCATTATTTAAAATATTTTTTTTGTGTAGCGCAGATTCCATCAAAGCCAAATGAGCGGAACTGGCTGAAGAAAAATTCATAGCTAAATTTTCACCGACGTATAAATATGCGTATTCTCCTCGATCAATCCAATCCCATGGTTCCTTGCCATCCAAACCGTAATGCGAAAAATAATTATTAGCTATCATGTCATTGGCTTTATCTTGAGCAGCGCTTGATAAAGTTGCGTTTATTTCTAGAATAGGCAAATTATTATCTTGGCGATCTTGATTTGTCAAAGCTAGAATTTCCGTTGTTATCTGCTGTTGCATTTTTGCCATATTGGGATAAATAAAAAACAGGTAGCCCAAAACTCCTGCTTTAAGTAAAACTGAAATAAATACTATTATTAATAATGGTTTAACGCGCAATATCTTTGGTTTATTGTCATTATTGTCATTTGGGATAAAATAATCTTTGAAAATATTAATTGAATTTTGATAATATTCTTTAAACGATTTTTTGCCTTTTGCTAATTCCTCAACTTCATCTTTTTCTTCTTCAATGAAATCATCAAAATTATCTTTAACATCATCTAGGTCTAATTTTTTTCTCTTGAACAAAAAGGTGAACAGTTTTACTAAAAAACCACCTAGTATAAAAAGTATTATTAATTTTAATCGACTCTTTTTATCTTTTTTATTATTTTTCATAATAAAGTTATATCATTAAAGTGTGAATATGTCAAATAAATACGTGGTTTTAATTGGAAGATTCGCAATAATAAAGTACAACCCGCCTTGTTAACCTAAACAGACGGGTTGTATATATTTTGATTGTGTAATCTCTTATCTTGTAGCGTTACTATAAGCGATAGCTCTGACCACATCCCAGTTCACCGTTGAAGAAGGATTGTAACTATAAATTGCTTTAAATGTTTTGATGGCTGTTTTTTCGCTATTCAAATTTCTAGCATCAGATCTTAAGCCGTATGCCATTATAGTTACGGCAGCATTGTCGTTGGAATTATCCATATTAGCATCTCTTAGATATACTTTTTTAAATTCTACTTTTGCACTATTTACAGCTTTTTCGTTTGTTTCAGATGGCCAGCGTCCATCGGCAATTTTTATTGCATCTTCCCATTCGCTTTGAGTGGTCGGCAGTTTACCAAAAGCTGTTTTGTATGAATTTAGTACACCAGCTCTTTCCCCTGCTCCTAGTTTCTCAGTTGTTTCTGTGCCGTAAACAATAAAGTTAGTAAGAGAATAAACTTGATTCAGAGTTAAGCTAGAACCTTTGATTAATGAAGTAGTGTATTTGTTACTGCCTGCAAGTTCATTCGCCATATTTCTATTATGACCTACATTATTCAAGATTAAATTCACATCGCCTTGATAAGCAATAATAGCTTCTTCAAGAATTTTATTAAGTTGAGTTTCTCTATAATTCAATTCAACACCTAGAACCTCTACTTGTTTTTCTTCTCCAGCAAGAGTCGTAACTTTTTCTTCAGCGACTGTCTGGGTTTGCTGAGGCAACATAACATAACCGCCAGCACCGCCACTATTAACCGGAGGTGTTGTTACTTGCGTATAGGTAGCGAAACTAGTAAAATGTTTAGTCCAAATCACCAAATCTAAATCGTTAGTAGCATCAATTTTACAATCTCCGTCAGATGCTAAAGCATCTCCTGTCGCTTGATCGTCTGCTCCACAGATATCAGCGATTTCAGTAAAAGTTGTACCACCATCTCTAGTGTAGCCTGCTCTTTTTCCTGCTTGTCCTGGAAGCAAAAGCCTCACAGCTTTATCAAAAGATAATTTAGCGCCAGTAAATCCGACTTCTATGGCTGTACTAAGAGTTTTAGTTTGGCCGGAAGTTTCTGGCAGAGTTACTGTGGTAATTGTTGGAGCTGCTATTACACCGTTCCATGTTGAGTCAGCGCTAGTAACAGTAGTGGAAGTTGAGATTGCCACAGTAGTATTATTAGCATTAAGAGAAGTAATATCAATCGCGGGCAATGTTCCTACGCCATCTGAAATAAATGCGCTAACGTCAATCGTTGGATTATCTGTATCAGAATCTATAGTAATATTCACTCCTTGATCCGGATTAGTAATAACAACTTCAGGTGTTGTGCTGCTGACAGTAGCCTCGCCTGAATCATCTGGAGCGGTTTGGGAGTCAGTTAAAACAGTAACGGTGACAATATAGTCTTGAGTTGTAATGTCAATAGCGGTAACGGTGTATGTTACTGGATCAGTAAAATCGTTTGCCGTTGTTTCGCTCGTCTGTGTGTCAGTATCAACCTTGACTGACTCTCCAGTAGTAGTGAACGTTGCCACTAAGGCGGTAACATCAGTTCCATAAGGCATGATTAAATCAATTGCATGAGCGTTTTCGTCAATTGCTGTTGTGCCTACTTGTTCGGAGATAGTGAAAGCAGTGATAGCTTTGACGTCACTTAAAGTCGTCATTTCTGCATCAACATACCAAGGAGAATAGTCAACATTAGTGCTAACTAAACCATCTATACCCGTTGTAGTTCCCCAGTAGTTGCTTTCCATGCTATAAATATCCCCGTCAGGCGTTCCTTCAGTTGTAGCGCCTAAAGTATTGTCATAAATGCCGTTAGAGTTAATTGTATTTCCATTAACAATTCCTATATAACCTGGATCTTGTGAATCTTTTAAATAAATCCCTACATCACTTCCAGAAATAGTATTGTTCATTATTATATTATCCGTTGACGAAAGTGCTCCAGCTCTAATATATAATCCGTTTTCATTGTTTCCCGTGATTGTGTTGCCTGTTATTGTATTAAATGAACTCCCCATTAAATGGACTCCGATTTTATTATTATTTATTGTGTTTTCTGTTACAGTAAGTGAATTAGCTTTCCAACTGTATATTCCTTCATTCCCGTTATTGATAATCTCGTTATTTTCAAAAGTGTTTGAGTCACAA
>CAZKKV010000020.1:14166-17222 GCA_964553705.1 uncultured Gammaproteobacteria bacterium | reverse complement strand
GTCAATACTTGATTCAATATCACCATAAACAGCAATAGTCAAGGTTTGACCAGCAGCTAAAGTTAGGTTGCTAACATTCCAACTATTAGAAGTGGAAGCAATGGTCGCTTTAGCAACGCCAGTAGTACTGCCGTAAATAATATAAACATCTGATAAATCAGTGGCAGCATCTGCAACAGAATTGTCAAAATCTACATTAAAGCTAGTGATATTTACGCCTTCAGTAGTATCAGCAGTTAAGCGATATTCACCTAATTTATAGACAGTCTTTGGCGCAACAATTGAATGGTTAGTATAACCAGTATATTTTGCCAAAGTCAAACCGCCCTGTTTGACAGTCATTACGTTACCAGCTTTATCTGTAGTTGGTACAGAAGCGTAACCCAATGAAACTGTTTTTTGGACATTGAGTGACGAAGTGGCAATCTGCGCTTTAATAGTGTCGTTAGCATTCATATTGTTCGTACCATCACCATCATAAATATCGGCTTTAATTTCTACTGTGGCCGGAGTACCCGGAGTAACAGTAAAATTCAAACCCGTATATTCAGTGTAATAACCGCCCGTAGAAGTGGCTACAGAAGAACGAATATCAGCAGTTGAACCGACCTGCGCGCCATTGACATAAATTTTACCATTTCTTAATTCCTCAACCATAACATCACTAACAACAACGTTAGCTCTCAAAGATTCAATTTTCATTGGCTCGCCAGCTGCCTTGAATTCATAAGAAGCCAAGGTAACATTGGAAGCGCCATCAACGACATTACCAGAAGGAGAATCGGTCTTTTTGGTAACAGTTAATGTACCGCCAGCGATTATCTGGGAACCTGAAGATCTAGCAGTGAAAGCTGCACTTTCGGCAGTTGCTAAAACAGAAACGTTGTATTCAGTATCAAGAATTGAGACATCTGAAGTCTGTCTTAATGACAATGAAGTTGTTCTGGTTGAACCACCAACTATATCAACTAATACCTTAAACTCTTTCTTACCAGTTTGCATTCTGTATGGAGAAGCAGTCAAATCAAAAGTGATATAACCATTTACATCCATACTAGCAACTGTACTACCGACCTGAACGCCGGCAATAAACAGTTTGAAATTGGCTAAATCAGCTGTAGATACAGAACCAATCTGTCTAAATGTTATATAGCTTAAATCAACTGCTCTAGTGCCAATGGTAGCAGTACTTGACCAAAGCTTAAATTCATCCTGAGGACTTGGACCGCCATCAGTACTAGGGGTAACAGCATCAAAACTAACGCTAGCCAAAGTAGCGTCAGCAATTGAATGCATATTACTGTTTATCGGATATGAACCAGAAACAGATGCGCCATTGGTGGTTATACCAGAAGCAGCTTCTATTCCTACACCAACAGTTTGACCAGAAGTACTGGCTGCAATGTTTGATTTAACAGTAATAGTCTTGGTAGTACCAGCTGGAATTGTGAAAATACCACTTGGTGTATTCCAAGTAATATAACCAGAACTAACTGATGCTGAATCAGTCAATCTAGTAACACCATCATAAAGATAAATGGCAGCTAGGGTTGCGTCAGCTGAAACGCCAAGTCTCTTCATCTGAAGAGAAGTAATTGCAACATCACCGTCATTAGCAGCAGTAAAGTTAAAAGAACCTAGATTGGCAATAGCCTGTCCAGTAACTAGTGTACTAGAAGGTGAAGTAGCTCCTGACAAGGCAACAGTTAAACCAGTGCCTGCGCCAGCAGTACCACCCGCGCCTGAAGCAGTATCAATGATAGTTGCGTTAGCGCCAGCAATTTCTGTACCCAAAGTAGGAACAGCCATTGTGCTAGGAGCAGTCAAAACATTACTCCAGCTAAAACGGTTAGCAGCAAAAGCTGCTTCACTAGCAATTTTACTAGCTGTACCATCAGCATTAATAATGTAAACATCTTCAGAACCGCTAAACTTTACCAAACTGCCTTGTGGATAAGCAGAAGCGCTTACCTCGCTTGAACTGACAGTGTAATTGGTAAAGAAACCGTCTGGGACGTCAATTACTTTTTGTGCCCAGCTTGCGCCATAAAGACTTGAGGCAACAGTTTCGCTTGGAATCCAAACTAAAGTGCCGTCAGCTTCAACAGCGTAAACTTTTGGGTCAGTAGTAATTTTAACTAATTTAGTACCTGGTCTAACGGTGACATTTGCGCCTAGAGAATAACTCTCTAATTCGCTTTGGGGAATGGTAACCACTCCTGAAAAGTCACTATACCAAGAAAAATAAGTTTGTTCATTAGGGAAAACATATCTCTTGCCATCAGCGCCAAGATAATAAACGGATGAAAGTCCGTCCATTTTGATCAAATCGCCGGCAGATGCAGCTGCTCCAACTTCTGGAACTGCGACTACACTCATTGCCAAGACGGTTGTGAACATAACGCTAATCACAAGTAATCTTCTAAATCTTTCCATAGAAAAATATTTCCTTTCTTGCTTAATGATTAATTAAATTGATCGTAAGCAAATCAACCGGAATCCCGCTCCCCCACACTTATAAAAATAAGTTGGGGTAAATCGCATGGATAATTCACCTCGTTTTACGCTTATTTGCATAAGCGTGGGGGTTAGCTAGCTGATTTACTCTACTCGGCATAAAGCGCGAGTTTTTGCTTAGTGATAAATCACTAAAATCAAATTTAATCTTTCAAAAAACAATCTGTTAATTAAATTTTGGTAAAAATATCCAATCGTGTTGGATTCGACCTTTGTCTTTTTACCACCTCCGCTTAATGCGGATTAGCCTACTTGCCTTTTTGTAAAAACAAACAAACTAATTCGCGTTAAACAATTATCCCTTTTCCATTTTGGATCCCCAGGCAAGCTGAGGATGACAGGTGGAAGTTTCTATTATTCCCGCTCTCCCCTTGTCATTCCCGTCCTCTTTCTTTTTTGTCATTCCCGCGAAAGCGGGAATCCAGGAGCAAACCGTACAAATGTTATTTATTACATATCACGTAATAAATCTCTCCAAGTTGGGTTTTCTTTTTCAATTAATTCAATTTTCCATTGCCTATTCCACTTTTTTAATTGCT
>CAZKKV010000020.1:0-14066 GCA_964553705.1 uncultured Gammaproteobacteria bacterium | reverse complement strand
TTTTCTTTTTCAATTAATTCAATTTTCCATTGCCTATTCCACTTTTTTAATTGCTTTTCTCTAACAATAGCATCCTGGATATATTGATATGTTTCAAAATAAACTAATTTATCAATTTTATGTTTAGCAGTAAAACTACTGGGATTTTCTTTTAACTTGTGTTGAAAACTTCTATTAAATAAATTGTTGGTTACGCCTATGTAAATTGTGCCATTCCTTTTATTAGCTAGAATATAGATATAATAAATACGCTCTTTTCTCATTCTTCTGTGTTTAATATTCCTACTACTCTCTCCTGGATCCCCAGGCAAGCTGAGGATGACAGAAGGAACGGGAATGACAATTATTCTACTGTATCCGTGGATGTAGCATTTTCACTTGAATCTTCTTCAACTCCTTTGACTTCTCCTTCACTATCTGCGACGCTCTGCTCAATCGCCACATTTGCTTCAATCAATTTATCAATTACACCAATATAATTTTCTTCTGCAAATAATTTTTCTGCTTCTTCAATCATTTTATCTGGTGAACTCATATCTGCTTTGCTTGCATCAACTGTGCTAGTCGCTACCTGCTCTTCACTAATATTATCATTATCTTCAACTACGACACTCAACTGTTCACTATTATCTGATTCTGATATTTGCATACCTGCCTCTGTCTTGCCGATATCAGCTGAAAATATTTGCATATCCTCATCACTGGTTTTGGCTACTTGGTCATCAATAGATGAACTGATTTTTCCTAATCGACTTTTCACATCGCTAATTTCTCTTTTGAAATTTTTGGCAAGCTTCTCAACTTTTTGATCAGTCTCTCCGTCCTCGCCATCTGATTCATCTAATACTTGCTTAATTTCGTTAGCGCGATTACCAGCAAACTCAATACCTAGTCTAGTCTTATCAGCTTCATTGAAAGTCATGGCGAACTGAGCTTTTTCGCTAATAATTTTTGCAATATACAAAGAGTCACCCGGCTTCGTATCTCTGGAAGCATAAACGCTGGCAAAACTACCGCTTACAGCGACTGACAAAATTATCACAATCGCCCAAACAGGTTTAGCTAATTCTAATAACATATCCGAAGGTAAAAATGCTCTTTTGAAAGAAAGCCAAGAAGACTGCACTGATTCCGTCTCTGCTCTATTGGTAGAAATTTGCGTATACAAAATATCCCGACAACGATTTTTCCATTCGCCGTTAGGTCTTATGCTTTTTAAACTATTTAATTGTTCGATTAATTTTGATTTTTCCATTTGTCTTCATCCAAATTAACTAAATCTTTTAGCGCATTGATAGCTCGATGAATCAATACTCTTGTGTTGCCTTTTGATTTGTCTAAAATTTTAGATATCTCGCCAATGGATAATTCATCTACGTAACGCATTATCAATGCTTCTCGGTATTCATCCTTTAGCTCTGATAATTTTTTTTCAATTATTTCCGTATCAATTATAATTTCCGTTTTTTTTGCCACGTCCTGATCCTTGCTAGCGATGTCTGCACTATAATCATAAATAGAACTATCTAATGATACATTGTTTTGCAAACTATTTTTTCTATAATGATCAATGATTAAATTTCTAGCAATTTTATAAAGTAATGCTTTTAATGTTTTGCATTCCAAGCAATTTCCACTTTGCAAATAATTCCATGTTTTTAAAAATACTGCTGACGATAAATCCTCAGCCGTTTCCTTGTTGCCAACTTTGAAATATACAAATCGATAAATATGGTCAACATACAAATCGTAAGCCTCAATAAAAGCGTCTCGATCGTTCTTGTCAATTCTGGAAAGTGATATATTTTTTCCGCTTGTTTTGTTCATTTAATTATACGAATATTACCTGCTTTTGTTACAGTAATTAAAAATTAAAATAAGCTGATTAAAAAATCAGACTACTATTTTATCTTTTTTCGCTAATATTAAATAAAATTATAAATTCTTGCGGGATTCCATTCAGCAAGAGTAATAATGATTAAAATTATAATAACACAACGCAGTGCAAAAAGCAAATTCATATTCAATGGATTATTATTTAATATTAGTTAATAAAAATGATATTTAACAATTATCGTCGTTGACAGCCCGTGAAAATGTGCAAAGACTTAGATTAAATACTTCCTTACTATTTCAATAAAAAATTAAAAAGATATAATTTATTTTTCTTGCTATTGAATTATTATAATTTTTGTGTAAAATGAATTATGAAAAGGTACTTTAGTCCATAGCTGTTTGGACTAATAATTAAAATACTCTGAATAATTAGGTCTTTAGTCTACATTTATGTAGACTAAAGTCTAGACTAATTAACTTTAGTCTACATTTTACTAGACTAAAATGGATAATAAAAACCCTAAAAACAAAATATCCTCAACTTTATCGTCTGAAATAGAAGAAGATGATCAAGACCAAAAACAGGCATTTTTTGAACCTGAAAATCCTATATGGCTTTCTGTGTCTGAATCAGCCAAAATCGGCGGGGTGCAATCAAAGACAATCCGTCGCGCCATACAATCAAGTTTAGTGAAATATAAAATAGTTGGTAATCGTTATTTAATTGAGTTATCCACAGTGCTTAAATTTCTATTATCAAAAACAAAGCTTAAAAATAAATTTGTTAAATTCGGCCTAGGACAATATCTAGAACAATTTTTTAAAAAAGACGAAAAATAATTATTTAAAAAAGGAGGGGTAAAACAATGTCCTTAATGTCATTGCGAATTTTAAAAATGGGAAAAGCAGAAGGAGTATTGAGCACAGAAAAAGAGGTACGAAAAGCACGAAAGCTTTTGGAGGATGAAACAGCAGAAGGCCTTAAAGAATCTCGAATAAAAGGAATCAAGACGTTGGTTATACGTCTCAAAGTCTTGGACTGACAAATATCTCAAGAGACTGAGTTTCTGTAATTTGAAAACCCAGTCTCTTTTCTTTTAAAACCTTCTTATTTGCAAAACCTTAGTATTGCTTGATATAATAAATTTAATGATAATTAGTTATAAATGAAAACAAATTCGAACATAGCTTGCTGTGTAATATGAATTTTTTTATTGATATTTATTTCTAGGTTCTATTGCTAAGTTGCAAGTTATTTTTAATTTTTCAAACTCATTATTATGTTAATATATTTTGATGAATCTTATGACATTGAACATCGGCACTTAATACTTGGTGCTCTTTTTAATCCACATCCCAAGTACTTACATCGAGAACTTCTAGATGTCAAAAGAGAGTATAATTATCTAGATCAAAACGGAAAAGCATTAGAAATTAAATATTACAACTGTACTTCAAAAACAAGGCAAGAAATGAATTGTAGGGCTATTGATATCTTCATGAAAAGCACCAGTTATTTCAGGGCTATAGTAATTGATCAAGCCAAAATGAATTTAGACAGATTCGGTAAAAAAAGTGAACCAAACAAAATCAAAATGGCTCGAGCATATAAAAAATTTTCTGAACTTCTTTTAGCACACAATACTGAAAATATTTATAACGGCGTCTTGTTGACTGATGAACTTACTAGATGTAACGGTGATAAATTTATTGAGATAATGAAACATGATTTTTGCGTTATTGACGGCAAACATTGTAATGATAGATACCGACCAACTTTAAAGGAAATCAGAGACATCAAATCTCACATAGAAGATTATCAAGTAAACCAAATAAACGATATCTTAATAGGATCAATACTGAATAATATTTATCCTACGACAAAAGAATATAAAAATAATGTTAGAGAATATTTAATTAAATGCTTAGGTGTAAAAAATTTACTACCCGAAACTTGGAACAAATATTCCAAAACTTGTGTTGAAAAATACTATCCTAAATATAATATTTGGTATTGGGAACCAATTGACTAATCAAAACAAAAAATCCCTGCAAAAAACAGAGATTTTTTGTTAGGTCTAAGTGCTGGCAAGGGTATTAGCGATAGTCAAAATAAATTCAACATCTCCCCTTACTACTCTGACCTGTTTATAACTTATCATAAATTCATAAAAAAATCAATAGAAGAAAATTGAATACTTTTAATAAATTACTATATTTATTTAAAATTAGCAAAAAATAAATTAATAAAATATTTTTAAAATATATTAACAACTTACAAATAATCAACAATTTCACTATTTTCACATAATAAAAACTCCGTCCCGAGTATTCGGGACGGAGTTTTCTTGTATTGATTGACTAATCAATTAGAGTACTGATTCTTTAGTAGCTTTGGCTACTCTGAATTTAACTACGGTTTTAGCTGGGATGCTAATTTGTTCACCAGTGGCTGGATTTCTGCCCATTCTGGCTGCTCGATTCACTTTTACCAATTTACCAATGCCTTGGAAAGCAAACTCTCCATTGTTTTTTACTTCTCTTAGTGCTAACTCAGTCAATTTCTCCATGAAATTGGCTACGTCCTTTTTTGCCATGCCAGTTTCCGCTGCTAAAGCGTCTAGCATTTGAGATTTTGTCATCTTTGCCATAGTTTTTTGTCCGTTAAAAACGGATATTATTTAAATATTAATTAAAGAGATATCCCCAAGCTCTTTATCATTATACATCAATAATAAACAAAAAGCCAATAAAATCAAGGGTTTTAGGCTTATCGGATAAATAAAAACAGCAACTGGCCTATAATTATTGCTGTTTTTATTTAATATTAGCTATTTTTCCATCACTATCCTTTATTCTCAATTTTATCTTTTATTTCTTTAATAAACTTAATTTTGCTGATTTCCCTAACTTTTTCACTGCCTCTGTCTCGAACTTGTAACTTGTCGGAATCTACTTCTTTGTCCCCTATTACCAGCATATATGGTGTCTTTTCAGCGACTGCTTTGCGAATTTTGTTGCCAACGGTCTCGTTAGAACTATCAACTTCAACTCTAATGTCATTCTTCTTTAATTCTTCTGCTAACTTGGCACAATGTTCAATATGTTTTTCGCTGACAGAAACAATTTTAACCTGAACTGGCGACAACCAAACTGGAAAAGCGCCTCCATAATGCTCAATTAAAACTCCGATAAATCTTTCAAACGAACCAAGTAAAGCTCTGTGTAACATATATGGTCTTTCCTTTTCACCTTTTTCGTTTGTAAAATTCATGTCAAACCTTTCTGGCAGATTAAAATCAAACTGCAAGGTGGAACACTGCCATTCTCTACCAAGACAATCTTTTATCTTATAATCAAGCTTTGGCCCGTAAAAAGCAGCTTCTCCCTCTTCTTTCACATAATCAAGCTTCTGCTCCTGAGCAACTTCTTCGAGTACTTTTTGTGTAAAATCCCAACCTTCATTATTGCCAGCATATTTACTTTTATTCTTCGGATCTCTTAATGATAAATATACCTTATATTCTTTAAAACCAAAGGTGCTAAAAATATATTCTATAAATTCCGCCACTTTCTTTAATTCGCTTTTGACTTGGTTTTTTGAACAAACAATATGAGCATCATCCTGAGTAAAACCTCGAACTCTAACCAAACCTGACAATTCACCAGATTTTTCATAACGATACACTGTTGCGCTTTCCGCCCAGCGTAAAGGTAATTCTCTATAACTTTTCGGCTTTGCATTATAAATCAAAACATGAAAAGGACAATTCATTGGTTTTAATAAATATTCTTCTTTTATAGCCGCTTTTTTACCTTGTTGTAATTCCCCCAAACTTTGGCCAACTTCCAATGGCGGATACATGCTGTCGCTATAAAAACCCCAATGACCCGAAACTTCCCATAATTTTCGACTACCAATATGTGGCGATCTAACTAAATCATATCCATTATCCAAATGGGCTTTATACCAAAAATCCTCCATTATTCTCCATAACATAGCACCTTTGGGTTGCCACATAGCCAATCCAGCGCCAACGGTTGAATCAAACATAAACAAATCTAGCTCTTTGCCCAATTTCCGATGATCTCTTTTCTCTGCTTCTTTCATTATTAATAAATATTCATCTAATTCTTTTTTTGAAGTAAAAGCCACGCCATAAATTCTGGTCAGCATTTTATTCTTTTCATCTCCACGCCAATAAGCGCCAGCTAGCTTGGTTAATTTAAAAGCATCAACTTTTACCTTGCCACTTGATTCAACATGCGGTCCGCGACATAAATCTTCAAAATTTCCTAATTTATAATAACTGACTTTTTTTTCTTTGGCTTTCTTCAAATCCTTTATTAATTCTTCTTTGTAAATCTGCCCAGATTTTTTCTCTTTTTTAATAGCCTCTTCAATCGAAACCTCAGATTTCTCGAATTTTAGATTTTGTTTAATAATATGCTTCATTTTCTTTTCAATTTTCGCCAAATCATCCTCGTTTATTTTTTCTTGACCAAAATCAAGATCATAATAAAATCCGTTTTCAATCGCCGGACCAATAGCGAACTTCACATTCGGCCACAATTCCTTAACTGCTGCTGCCATAACATGAGACATGGAATGACAGATGATTTCCAAACTATTTTCTTGTTTATTCATATTTTTATATATTTATTAATTAAACTAGATTCCCTCTTTTGGCAGCCATTTAGGCGAACAGGCGGGAATTGTATAAGTTTACTAATTCGCTGACAAAATGTTTCCCTCTTTTTGTCATTCCCGCGCAGGCGGGAATCCATTAAATAGCAATAAAATCTTATTTACTGTCTGTTGGTTAAAATCCGACATACTTAGTTCTAAAATGGATCCCCAGTCAAGCTGAGGATGACAAGGTAGAAAAAACTTATTTCTTTTATCAACGAATTACCTAACATCTACAGGAATGACAAAAGTATAATAAAAAGCTCCGTCCTGATACACAATACAAATTATGCATCGGGACGGAGCTTCTACTCCGCGGTTCCACCCGAATTTCCCGATTTTTCGAGACACTTCGTTAATTTTGGCTTAGTTCCAAACACTCGGAATCCCAATCCCGAATACTCGGGATGGGACTGCAGTTGGTAACTGCAGCAATCACCTCTATGTAAATATATTATAATTGTTATTTTTTGTCAAAAATGTTTTAGAGGGATGGCATCATTAACCCATCCCTCTAATTTGATTACTAAGTTTTGATTTCTGGAGCCAATACTCCTCCTTCTTCCTCTTCGATTCTTTTTTTCGTCATGATTAACCTCCTCCTTGATTTTCTATATTACTATTTATTTTTTAATCTCAATTTTTATACGGTCAACTAAACTCGGCACTTTTTGCACAAAAGACGGGAAAAATTTTGCTTCAAAACCAGCAATTTCTGGAAGATTATTTAAATACTCATTTAACTGTGCCTCTGTTAATCCGACGAGTTTCTCTCTATCAACTATGTTAGTCTCGTCCTTGATTGTTGTTTTAGCCATCACCTGCACTCTAACAGCAGCTGTTAATTTTTCAATATTGCAGTTTAATAAATTGTAACTAAAATCATCTGCTATTAAATCAATAACTTCTCTATCGTCTGGTATAGCTAAAGCGAATTTCTGATTTGCCATGTCTACAATCTTTTCATTGCCAAAAGCTACAATCGTAACTTTTGTTTTCATAGATAGATTAAAAGACGGTTTTTCTTCTCCAACTTTTCCGTCTAGCTCTTGCTTAATCGAATTATTGTCAACTTCATATAATACCTGGTCATAATTTTTATACGCATCCCCGATGTCGTTTTTTGTTTTTTCTAACAGCATATCTTTTAAATCTTTAACTGCTGAATCAATATCGCTCTGTTGAATTTTAATTTTTACTTTTTCACTGTAAACCATCTTTGCTTCGCTTTTGCCATAAATTTTATCCTGTAAGCCCGCCCATAAACCTGGAATAGTGAAAGTGGTTGGCCCAATCGCCATTTCAGTATTCGGCTCATCAGCATAAACCTCAACCTCAATCTGCCCGCCAGCTGGCACATTTACCGTATTTTTCAATCTAAACAGTTTGCCGTCTTGGCTAAGTAAACGAGTAGTCGCCACTAAAGGCTGATTTTTGATGTATTTATTTATAATTATAATTTTACCGATAACCTCTTCACCTAAAACTTCTCTGTTGGTAGCCTGATATTCTTTCGATAAGCTAATCTCAATCTGTTTGACTGATCCAACAACATCTTTTGCTCCAGCTAATTTTTCTTGACTTTGGTCATAAACATTAACATTAATCAAATCACTTATCCTTTCCTGATTCGGTATTAACAAGATTGATACTCTAGCAAAAGAAAAATAAAAAACCAACGCCACCAAAGCAATCGTCAACACGACAAAACTAATCGCAATCTTTTTATAAGTACCGAGAGAAACGGTTTTTTGCTTATTAGCTACTACTTTTTTTTCTATGCTTTCTTCAATCGGTTCAAAAACATCCGATATTTTATTCGTTATCTTTTTAACTCCTGTCTTTTTCGCAGTTTTTCTTTTTGGTTTTTTTACTTTTTTTGTCTCAGCCATATTTTTAACTTATTTAAATTTTTATATATTTTATTTTACCAATTTTTAAACATTTTGTCTAATCAGTCTTTCGATTGAATCAATTAATGTTTTTTGTCCGCTAACGCCCAATTCGGTCTCAATCGTGTTTGTTTGGCTATTAGCAGTTTTTATTTCGAAATAGACTTTTGCACTACCAGGATTTTCTTCCAATAGCTTTTTTAGTTTAGACATTGCTTCATTAGATATTTTATCTGAAATTTTTATATGTAAATCATTTCCTTCCCAAGTGATATTTTTTACCGCTTCTCTTTCGCTCATATTCACTGGCACAGAGTTAAAACGCTTGTAGCCAAAATTTCCATTATTTCCATTTTTATTAAAACCATTTGTATTATTAACAAACTTACTGATAATCTCACCGGCTTTATCTATATTTAACTCCGTTGCGTTGTTGCAAAGTAATTTGATGTCTCGATCTTTGTCTGATAATTTTCCCCGACAAACTATAATCTTTCCCTCTTGCCAAACTGACGGGATTTCTTTCAATAAACTCGGAAAAACTAAAATTTCCAAACTACCACTTAAATCTTCGATTTTTACAAACAACATCGCTTCGCTTGATCTGGTAATAATTTTTTGAATTTTCGTTACTACACCAACAACATTAACCTGATAATCTTTTATATGCTGCGCTAAATTGGAAATTGACAGAATTTTTTCACTTAAAAATGGCTTATAGTCGGTTAACGGGTGCTCTGTGATATACAAACCAAGTAATTCTTTCTCCCATGCTAATGTTTCCGACTGAGTGGCTGGAGGAGATTTTTCTAATTTAATTTTGTTGTTCGCACTTAAATTTGGAGCTGAAGCAAACAAACTAGTTTGACCGCTATTTTTTGATTGCGTTATTTCGCGATTATAATTCAACAGATTGTCCATATTACCCAATAACTCTCCACGATCACCGAACATGTCCAGCCCACCACACTTTATTAAACTCTCTAATGATTTTTTGTTTAAATCTTTATCTTGCACTCTTTCCAAAAAATCACCAATATCCTGGTATGGCCCATTTTCTTTCCTTTCTCTAATAATCTCTTCGGCGATATGATCACCGATATTTTTAATTGCCTTCAGACCAAAACGAATAGTCGTTGGCGTTTCACTTTTATCAATCACTTGATTTTTCTCCGTGCCAGAAGTAATTACTGTAAATGAACTGAATGATTGATTTATATTCGGCGGTAAGACATTAATGTCCATATTTCGACATTCTTCAATTTCAATTGCTACTCGATCCATATTTTGCTGGTCAGCTGTCAACAAAGCCGCCATAAACTCAGTCGGCCAATGAGATTTCAAATAAGCTGTCTGATAGCCGATTAAAGCATAACAGGCAGCATGACTACGATTAAAACCGTAGCCAGCAAAAGGCTCAATAAATGAAAATATTTTTTCGGCCAATTGGCTAGAAATACTATTTTTGACACAACCATCAACAAATTTCTCTTTTTGCTCCGCCAATAGTTCAGCTATTTTTTTACCCATGGCTTTGCGCAGAACATCAGCCTCAGCCATAGTAAAGCCGGCCAAATCACGAGCAATTTGCATTACTTGCTCTTGATAAATTGCCACGCCATAAGTTTTTTTCAAAATTGGTTCTAATTTTGGATGCAAATATGTTAATTTTTTCTTACCGTGCTTGCCAGCGATATAATCAGGTATCCACTCCATTGGTCCAGGACGGTACAGAGCCACCATAGCAATAATATCTTCAAATTCAGTCGATTTTAATTCTTTTAGATAACGTTTCATACCACTTGATTCAAATTGAAAAACACCGGTTGTTCCTCCGTCTTGAAATAATCTGTAAGTCATCTTGTCATCCATCGGTATCTTGTCAATATCCACTTCAACTCCCCGCGTATTTTTGATGATTTTAATCGCTGACTCAATAATCGTTAAATTTTTAAGCCCCAAAAAATCCATTTTAAGAAGCCCTAAATCTTCAATCGGATGAAGCGAATACTGCGACACAATCGACCGATCCGATGAGGAGGCAAACTGGCGAGGCATATAATTATCCATTGATTCCTTAGTAATAACGACGCCACAAGCATGGGTTGAGACATGACGAGCCACTCCCTCTAATCTTTTAGCATAATCAATAATCTGACGCACTCCCTCTTCTTTTTGATAAGCCTCTTTTAGTTCGGCTACCACTCGAAGTGCCTGATCAATCTTGGAAAACATCGGAATCATTTTTGCCAGTCGGTCGCAATAATCATATGGATAGTTCAAAACTCGTCCGACATCCCGAATCGCCGCTCGAGCGGCCATAGTACCGAAAGTGATAATCTGCGCCACGTGGTCTTTGCCGTATTTATTCTCTACATAACGAATTACCTCATCCCGCCTAATATCGGCAAAATCCATATCAATATCAGGCATAGAAATACGATCCGGATTTAAAAAACGTTCAAATAGTAAATCATATTTAAGCGGATCCAAATTAGTAATACCAGTCAAATAACAAACAATGGAGCCAGCGGCTGAACCACGACCAGGCCCGACAACAATTTTTTGTTCTTTTGCCCAATTAACAAAATCAGCGACAATTAAAAAATATGACGGCCAACCCATATTTTTTATCACCGACAATTCATAATCCATTCTCTCTTTAATTTCCGATTCAACTTGCTCATATGTTTTATTATATCGATTCACCAAACCTTGTTTGCATTTTTCAACCAAATAACTATCTTCGTCATAACCATTAGGTACTTCAAAATAAGGTAACTGAATTTTCCCTAATTCTAATTCAAAATTACATTTTTCAGCAATTTTTACCGTATTAGTAATAGCTTCTGGGGTATCTTTAAAAGCTTCTACCATGTCTTTGGCACTAAGCAATGAAAAATCATCACCCAACATCATCATTCGATCGCGATCCTCTTTTTTCTTTTTTGTTTGTAGACAAAGCAAAACATCCTGTGGCTCATCGTCATCTTTATTTAAATAATGGGAATCGTTAGTTGCTATTAATGAGATGTTTAATTCTTTAGCTAAAGCAATAATATGTTTATTCGCTAAAATTTGATCCTGGTTATTGGCATGGTGTTGCAATTCTAAATAAAAATTATCCTTACCAAATAACTCCCGATATTCAATTGCTCTTTTTTTCGCCTTGACCAAATTTCCAGCCAAAATTAATTTCGGAATTTCACCAGACAAACAAGCCGAACAGGCGATTAATCCGTCATTATGTTTTTGTAAAACTTCCCAATCAATTCTCGGCTTATAGTAAAACCCTTCCAAATGAGCGATAGTTGTCATTTTAATTAAGTTTTTGTAGCCTTGTTCGTTTTTTGCCAGAAGTAAAAGATGGTAATTTTTTTCATCGCTTTTAACATTTTTGTTCAAACGCGAACCAGAAGCCAGATAGACTTCAACGCCGATAATCGGTTTGATGCCAGCTTTTTTACATTTTTGATAAAATTCAACCACGCCATACATAACACCATGGTCGGTTAAGGCCAGGCTAGTAAAACCCATTTCTTTAGCTTTGTCTACCAGTTCGTCAATTTTGGTCAAACCGTCAAGTAAAGAATAATGGCTATGGACATGGAGATGAACAAAATTCATGTAATTTAAACAGATAAGGGTTCATCACTATGTGCGCGATAAACCCCCTTTGAATAACTTTTTTCTAGTTTTATAATATAATATTTTACCACCTATTGGCAAATCTGTAGCATAAAAATAGAGACGCATTAATATACGCCTCTAAAATAAAATTGTAATAAAAGAATATTATCGTCTAACTTTACTAGTAATCTCTCCCAATTCCTCATCATCAGAAAAATAAATTCTTATCTCTCCACCCTTACCTTTGCGCTTCACTTCAATCCTAGAACCAAAAAACTCACGAAAGGCGAATTCTTTGTCTTTGTCTTGATAGTTTATTTTTATTCTAGCCTGTTTTGTACCACCCATTCTTCTTGTTTCTTTTATCGCTCCCTCAACAGTCAATTTATTTCTAATTATCTTTTTATACAAAGCCAACTGCCTATCTTCATTGTCCAATCCGCCAATTAATTTAGCGTGACCTTCGTTAATCCAACCGTCTTTCAAACCCTGTTGAATCTCTTCCGGTAAATTAAGCAGACGCAGAGTGTTGGTTACGCCTGAACGTGATTTACCAACTCTAGTACCAACCTCTTCTTGCGTTAAATTAAATTCATCAATTAATTTTCGGTAAGCCAACGCTGTTTCAATTGAATTCAAATCCTCTCGTTGTAAATTCTCAATTAAAGCTATTTCCAATTTTTCCTGCTCGCCAACCTCACGGATGATTGCCGGCACTTTTTCCATGCCTATTGTCTTGGCTGCCCGCAATCTTCTCTCGCCAGCGATTAATTCGTACTGGCCATTTTTCTTGTGGACTATCAACGGCTGAATTATACCGTATCGTTTTATTGATTCAACTAATTCATTCAATTGCGTTTCATTAAAATCACTTCTTGGTTGTAACGAATTAACTCTTATCTGGTCGATTCCCAGTTGCAAAATTTTATTTTCATCTGATTCAGATGCCACGCTTAAAACCGCATCACCTGAAGATGTGGTTGTTACTTTTTTTACTTTTTGTGGTATCAGAGAACTTAGTCCCCGACCCAAACCATCACTCGACATATTATTATATTGTTAATTTTTTTATTAACTGAAAATTAAATTATTAAAAATTGGAAATTAAAAAAATAATCATTGCCTTTGTTCAAAATCAATAATTTCTCTGGCTAATTTTTCATAAGCCCGGCCGCCCTTAGATTTTGGGTCATAATGCAAAATTGAACGGCCAAAACTCGGCGCCTCAGCCAATCGAACGCTCCGAGGAATAACTGATCGAAAAACTCTATTAGGAAAATATTGATAAAGCTCATTCATTACTGAGGTTGATAAACGATTACGCCGATCAAACATAGTAATTACCGCTCCCATAATGTCTAATTCCGACTTCAAATTGGCCTGAACCAACGAAATCGTCTCAAGTAGCTGTCCCAGTCCTTCTAGGGCGTAATACTCGCTCTGAATGGGTATTAAGACCTTGTCGGCCGCCACCAAACTGTTGATAGTTAACAAACCGAGTGAAGGCGGACCATCGACTATAATGTAATCATATTCATCTTTGACGGAAACTAAGATTTTATGTAAACGGTATTCACGGTCTTCTAGTCCGACTAACTCTATGCCAGCACCAGCCAGAGAAATAGTCGCTGGAGCGACTTGATAACCATCCTGAACAGTGCGTTTGATAACCTCATAAATTGGCTTTTGTCCGATTAATGATTCGTATATTCCATACTCCAATTTTTTATGATCTATACCTATCCCAGAAGTGGCATTCGCCTGCGGATCAATATCTACTAACAACACGCTCTTCCCCAAATAAGCTAAATAAGCTCCCAAATTTAAAGCCGTGGTGGTTTTACCTACTCCACCTTTTTGATTAACTATGGAGATTATTTTACCCATTTACACAAAAAAATATTTAAATTAAAAAATTAGAATTTTTAATTCTTAATTTATAATTATTATACCCCATTTTAATTGCTTTGACAATTTAAAAAACATAAATTATAATAAAAACGCTAGCTTAGAAAGCT
>CAZKKV010000019.1:0-18224 GCA_964553705.1 uncultured Gammaproteobacteria bacterium | reverse complement strand
TCTTTTATCTGATTAATTTTTTCTTTTACTTCTTCTACTCGGCTGACCTTGTCATAGAGTTGTTGTTGTTTGTCTTGAAGCTCTAGTAATTTTTGAGAAAAAGTATTTTCTCTTTTTTCCAGTCTGGATTGAAAATTGCTAATTTCTTGTCTCCTTCTTTCTTCGTCTTTTTTAGCTTCCTCGATAATTTTTAAAGCTTTGTCCTGAGCTTGAAGAAGAAGTTCTTTTTGTTTGGTTTTGGTTTCTGATAATATTTTTTCTGCTTTGGCTTCAGCGCTATGAACTTGACTCAGAGCTCTTTTCTTGCGAAGCCAATAACCAGCAAAAAAACCACCAACAGCTAGAATACTGAAAAATAAATATTCCATAAGATTATTTATTCTGCTATGGGAGGTTTGGTTAGATTCTCGTTAAAATTAACAGCAATAACAGCTGGATTTTATATTTCCAGTGTTATTTTAGTTTACTTTTATTTATAGAAGATAAGTTTATTATTTTCACGAAATTTTTAACTAAGATAAAGGTAAAATTAACTTCTTCTAAAGAATCAACCAGATTTTTCTCACAACAGAAATGTTCATTAATTTATTACTGAATTTAGCCTAACACAAAGAGGTGCTTTTGACAAGAGAGTGGTGAGTTTTGAGTTTTGAATAAATAGCTGATCCTTACTAGTTTTTCCTTGGCAAGGCGAGTAATTAAAAAACCTATTTTAGAGAGTAATAGGTTTTTTACGAAGTAATATTTTATTTGGTGATAATTTTGTCAACAATGCCATATTTGACGGCTTCTTCGGCGCTCATGAAGCGGTCGCGGTCAGTATCTTTTTCAATAGTAGCAACTTTTTGCCCAGTATGTTTGGCTAAAATTTTGTTTAATTTATCTTTGACTTTCAAAATATGTTCGGCGCGAATTTTTATATCAGTCGCCTGACCCTCGGCTCCGCCCATCACTTGATGAATCATGATTTCCGAATTTGGCAGGACAAACCTTTTGCCTTTAGCTCCAGCTGCCAAAAGAGTGGCTCCCATGGAAGCGGCCATGCCAACACAAATAGTTGAGACATCGCTTTTGACATATTGCATAGTATCGTAGATGGCCATGCCGGCTGTTACGGAACCACCAGGAGTGTTAATGTAGAATTTAATGTCTTTTTCCTTAACTTCCGCGTCTAGAAATAAAAATTGGGCGATAATAATATTGGCCACATGGTCAGAAATCGGTTCGCCAAGAAAAATTATTCGATCTTTTAATAGGCGTGAATATATGTCATAGGCCCGTTCAATTTGACCTGATTTTTCAATGACTGTTGGTATTAAAGGCATATTTTTTAGTTAAAAATTTATAAAGTTAAAAAGTAAAAAGTTTTTTGTTGTGAATGAATTTTAAATTTTATTTGGTAAAAAGTCAATTAAATTACTCTCCAGCTCGTGGCGGTTTTTTGCAATCTTCCTTTTATTTTGAAGCCAGCTGCTTTTGTATGTCCACCACCGCCGAGTGCTTGGGCTAATTTAGATATATTAATATTTGGGTCAGCTGTTCGTAGACTGCCTCTTAGCCAGCCGTCTTTACCTTCTCTTAAGAGTATTAATCCTTTTACATCGTGTAGATTACTTAAAAAACCAGCAATTCCTTCGAGGTCATCGTCATTTAGATCTTTACTAAGATCGTCTTTTGTTAAAACTGTTAAAGCGAGGTTGTATTTTTTATTAATTGTTAAACGAGACATTGCTTTGCCCCATATTTTCATTGCGGTTAGACTTTTATTTCGCCAAGTTTTTTCGACAATTTGTGGCAACTTAGCTCCACGAGCCATTAATTCTGAAGCAATAGTAATCGTTTCTGATGAAGTATTGGGATAAAAAAAGTTGGCAGTATCGGTTATAATACCAGTCAGTATGCAGTTGGCGATATTTTTATTTATTTTAATCTTGTTGGTCTTGATGAATTTATAAAGTATTTGCGTGGTAGAAGCCGCATCGTCTTCCCTAATTGTTAAATCGGCATAGTTGTTTTCTTCTAAATGGTGGTCAATCTCAATAATATATTGATTGGCTTTTTTGTTTCTGATAAATTTTTCCAGAGTAGTTCTTTTTTGATTGGCGCAGTCTAGTGTTATAATTAGATCATAGTGAAAATGATCAATATGGTTAACAAATTTTTCAACATGCGGTAAATAATTAAATTGAGCAGTAGGTGTATCGGCGGTAAATAGTGTAAAATTTTTTTCTAAAAAAGTTAAAATTTCCGCCATAGTACAGGCAGAGGCAACGGCGTCTCCGTCCGGTTTTTCGTGGGTAACAATCAACACATCTTTAGATTGTTTAATTATATTGTAGGCTTTGATAAAAAGATTATTATTCATGGAGTCCTCCTTCTTTTTTTATATCGTTAATAATTCTTTCAATTTCAGCTGCTTCTTTTTCAGTAACATCAGCCGCCCAGTTTAATTTTGGGATTTTTCGTATTTTTATTTTATCACCAAGGTTTTTTGAAAAATATCCTGATTGTCGTCTTAATTTTTTTAGTGCTGAGCCGAAAAATTTATCTGGCAGAACAGATATGCTTACTTTGGCTTGATTTAAATTTGGCGAACATTTTACCCCAGTTATCGTTATGAGGCAATTATCAAAAAAAGCCTCTCGGCTTAAAATGTTAGACAACTCTTGTTTGAGTAGTTCATTAATTTTTTCAATTCGATGAGACATATTATAGATTATTATAATTTATTGATTACTTTTTCTTCTTTATGTATTTGCAGAATATCATCTGGTGTGATTATTGGTTCGCCTTCAAATTGGATACCACATTCTTGTCCAATCTCAGCTGAAGCAACGTCTTGCTTGCCTGCTTGTAGTTTAGAGATTTTTCCATGGGTCGCTATCTGATCGTTTTTAATTACTTCAACCGAAGTATTATTTTCAATTCGTCCTTCAATAATTTTTCCACCAACAATTTGGCTGTTCTTCTCAGTTTTAAAAATAGCTAAGACTTTCATTTTGCCGAGGTTAACTCGTTTGACTTCAGGCTCAATCATTCCTTGTACTTCCGCCTTTATGTCATTTAATAATTCATAGATAACTGAGTAAAGATTGATTTCAATTTTTTTATCTCTGGCCATTTCTTCGGCCTGCGGTGAAATTTTTACATTAAAGCCGACAATCCTTGCGTTATTAGATTCAGCATTATTTATATCACCCTCAGTAATGTTGCCCAATCCTTTACTGATGACATTTATTTTTACTTCTGGACAGTCAATCTTGGCTAATGATTCTTCTATGGCTTCGCCACTACCCAAAACATCACTTTTTATTAGAAGGTTAATTTTTTTTGTGGAATCGTTTTTTTCTTCGGCTAATTTTATAATAGCGTCGGTTAAAGCAGATTTAACTTTTCGGAATTTGATTTTTTCTCCTATTCCGACTTTTAGAATATCTCCGACCTCTGGCGCTATTTTTAAACCAATTATTTTAATCGGAGTTGATGGAGTAGCTTCGGAAACATTTTCTCCGCGGTAATTTTTTAGAGCACGGACTTTTCCGTACGATGTTCCAGTAAAGGAAAGAGAGTCTCCGATTTTTAATGTGCCGTTTTGGACTAAGACTGTTGCTACTGGACCCTCACCTTTGTCTATATGGGATTCAATTATGGTACCGACAGCTACATCGTCGGGATTAGCTTTGATTTTTTCCGCTTCCATTTCGGCTGTCAAAAGGAGCATATCTAGTAGATCAGATATACCAGAGCCGTTCTTGGCAGAAACTAATGCGCAAACAATTTTACCACCCCAGTCTTCGGGTGTAATTTTTAGTTGATTTGATAGCTCTTGTTTAGTCTTGTCGATATTGGCTTCTGGTTTATCTATTTTGTTAATGACGACAACAAACGGTATTTTTGTTTCTTCAATAATACGGTAAGCTTCAACGGTTTGGGGTTTTACACCATCATCAGCTGCAACAATCAGTATGGCGATGTCAGCAATTTTGGCTCCGCGTTTTCTCATGGCAGTAAAAGCTTCATGACCAGGCGTATCAATAAAGGTAATTAGTTTGCCGCTTTTTTCTATTTGGTAAGCGCCGATGTGTTGAGTAATGCCACCAGCTTCATCGTCAACGACATTGGTTTGACGAATAGCATCCAAGAGTTTGGTTTTACCGTGATCGACATGACCCATAACAACAATGACTGGTGGGCGTGTTTTTAATTTTTTCGCTGATGTTTCTTCTAAAACACTTTTTAAATTATTAGTATCGTTACTTTCGTCTTGTTTATCGCTTTCTTCGTCTAATTTGATTTCCAGATTTAAATCGGCGCCAATAATGGCGGCGGTTTCAAAATCAATTTTTTCATTTAAAGAAGTGAAAATTCCGTTCTTCATCAATTCGGCTAGAATTTTATTAACTGGTATTTCAGTTAAAGTAGAAAAATTTCGAACAGTTATAAAAGACGGTATTTTTACTTCTTTTTTTATTATTTCTTCTTCTGCTTGCGCGTTTTCATTATTTAACCCATTTTCAGTATTTTCTGCATCTAGTTGTTTTTTAAAGACTGGCCATTGATTGATTATTTTATGAGCGGTTTGATTATCAACTTTAATTGCTTTTTTGCCAATATCAAAACCCATCTGAGGCAAATATTCGCGCAGTTCATTTGGACTAATCTTTAGAATTCTGGCTAGCTCAGTTACGTTCATAAAAATAAGCGTTTAAAAATAAAAAAAGGTTGATGTCAATCTCAAACCGTTATCTAATACTACAATAATTAGGCTAAATAGTCAATTATTTTATCTAATATGACGAGAAAAAATTAAAATGATATAATAAGAGATGTAGGATAATTAAAATTATTTTGTTTTTTTATGAAAGAAATTAGATTTTCCAAAGACTTTTTATGGGGTGTTTCTACCTCTGCTTATCAAATTGAAGGTGGAATTCGTAACGATTGGAGCGATTGGGAGAAAAACGAAGCAAGAATCAAAGATTTAAAGGCAAAAAATTTAGAGCCAGATGATTTTGTTTGCGGTTCTGCTTGTGATTCATATGATAGATATGAAGAAGATTTGGATTTGGTAAAAGATTTGGGTTGTGGCGCTTTTAGAATTAGCATAGAATGGGCGCGAATTGAGTCAGAAGAAGGAAACTTTGACATGAAAGAAATAGAACATTATAGGAAAGTTCTACAGGCAATAAAAAAAAGAAATTTAAAAATCGTTTTGACGCTTTGGCATTGGACCAATCCGATTTGGCTAGCCAAACAGGGAGGTTGGACGAATAAAAAAACTATTGATTATTATTTGCGTTATGTGAAATTGATTGTCAGAGAGTTAGGTGAGTATGTTGATTTTTGGATTAGCTTAAACGAACCAATGGTTCATGTGGCAAACGGTTATTTGGTTGGAAAATTTCCACCTAACAAAAAATTAAATATTTTTAAAGCTAGAAAGGTTTTTAAAAATTTAGTTAAAGCGCATAATGGGTTTTATGATTTGATACATAAGAATTTACCCAAAGCCAAAGTTAGTATCACTAAATTAACAAATCATTTTGAGCCAGCTAGAAAATGGTGTTTGATTGAGATATTTTTTTCTTGGCTAGCAAATTATTTTGCCAATGATTTATTTTTACAGAAAATTAAAAACAAAATAGATTTTATTGGTTTTGATTATTATTTTCATTATCGTATAGTTTGGTATCCGCCGTTTAAGAAAAATTTAAATAAAAAAACAACTGATATGGGGTGGGATATTTATCCAGCAGGAATATATTGTGCTATAAAATATTTGAGTAAATTTAAAAAACCGATATTTATTATGGAGAACGGTTTGGCAGACAAAAAAGATAACCAGAGAAAATATTTTATTATTGAACACTTGAAATATGTCCACAAGGCGATTGAAGAAGGAGTTGATATTAGAGGTTACTTTTATTGGTCACTTTTAGACAATTTTGAATGGGACAAGGGTTGGGCGCCAAAATTCGGTTTGTACGAGGTTGACCGACAGACTTTTAAACGTACAGCACGACCAAGCGTGAAAGTTTATGCAGATATTTGTAAAAACAACAAAATAATTTTAAATTAAAATAGATTCTCGTTTACGCCTGCCTCGCCGTCACTCAAGTAAGGCGGGCTGGGAATGATAAAAATTAACCTCCCTAGCCCTCCTTTTAAAGGAGGGTAACAACAGGAATGACAAAAGGAGGGTGAGAATAATAAAATAAAAAAGATTAAATTAGAAATTATTAACTTATGTGGTTATCTATTGCCATAGGCGCTTACCTTATTAATGCCGGTGTTCACGTCGCCGATAAATTTTTATTATCAAAAAAAATTCATTCATCAATTACCTATGCTTTTTATGTCGGCATTTGGAGTATTTTCAATTTGGTTTTATTGGTTTTTGCGCCATGGATTCCTACTTGGTGGGAATTAATTTTGGATTTGTCAGCTGGACTTTTGTTTTTGGCGACTTTGGTTTTTTGGTACAAAGCATTGCATCAAAGCGAGGCAACGAGGGTTGTGCCGATTGTCGGGGCATTGGTGCCGATTTTTAGTTTATTTTTATCCTCTTTGTTTTTGGGTGAGAGTTTAAGCCAGAGACAATTATTAGCTTTTGTTGTTTTGATTTGTGGCGGTGTCTTAATATCCATAAAGCACACCAAATTTTATTCAGCTAAAATAATTATCGCAAAAGTGCGTTATGTTTTTGGTTTGGTTTTTGGCGAGGTACATGCAAAATCTCGTCCGACATGGCGTTTGATTACGAATTCTATTATTTCGGCTTTCTTTTTTGCTGCTTATTATGTTTTGATCAAATGTATTTATTTGAGCCAGCCGTTTATTGGTGGTTTTGTTTGGTCGCGACTTGGTTCTTTTTTGGGTGTAATGTTATTTCTATTGATTCCTGTTTGGCGAAAGAGAATTGTCAAACATCAGAAAGGAATAAAGACTACAAAAAATTTATCTTTTTTCTTTTCAGTCAGATTATTGGCGGCTTTGGCTTTCATTATGCTTAATTGGGCAATTAGCCTAGGTAACGTGGCGATGGTTAATGCTTTGCAGGGTGTTCAATATTTATTTTTGTTTTTAATTATCCTGGTTATTTCGACCAAATTTCCTCGAGTCTTGAGAGAAGAATTAGGTGGCGGAGTAATGTTGCAGAAAATAATCGGTATTTTATTCGTCGGCCTAGGTTTGTATATGTTGTTTTAATCGTAATCAGTAATTAATTTTATACTAATGGGTATTTTTATTTTTTCAATTTTCTATTTTCTTTTGTCGTGCTTGCGATTGGACTATGCCTTGATGTTTTTGATTTTTGTTTTGCCAAGTTATCAGATTAGATTTAATTTGTTTGGTTTGCCGTCAAATTTGTTGGAAATAATGATCTTAATATCTTTTGCTGTCTGGTTGTTTAAAAAAACAGAATTGTTGAATTATTTATTTAAGCCAGGTAGAATTGAACGTTTTAAAAAAAATAAGCTAGATAGAATTTCTTATCCTTTTGGCATAGAAATAACCTTACTTTTAATAGTTTCTTTTATTGCTGTTGTGGTTGTTGGTTTTTCTGATTCAGCATTAGGTATTTGGAAGGCGTATTTTTTTGAACCAATTTTAGTTTTTATTTTAGCTTTAAATGTATTTCAACCATCTCTTAATCTTTCTCTTATCAAGGAAGAGAAAAAAAGAGGGGGTATAGAAAAAATTATTTGGCCGTTGGTTCTGTCAGCTTTTGTTCTGTCAGCTTTTGCGATTTACCAAAAAATTACTGGACAATTCATATTAAATCCAACTTGGGCGGAAGTCGGTTCACGAAGAGTGACTTCATTATTTTTTTATCCAAATGCCCTAGGGTTGTATTTGGGACCAATATTTTTAGTATTAATTGGATGGATAATAGATAAAGCCAAAAAATTACAAATTTCAAATTACAAATTCCAAACAAATTTCAAATCTCAAATTATTAAAATTATATTTTTAGTATTTGTTTTATTGTTATTAGTTTTTGCGATTTATTTTGCCAAGTCAGAAGGGGCGTTGGTTGGTATAGCTGTGGCTTTGTTTGTTTTTGGAATTTTGGCGAATAAAAGAAGTAGGTGGGCAACAGTAATGGTGGCGATTATTGTTGGTGCAGGAATTTTTTCATATCAACCAGTTAGAGACTATGCGATTAAAAAAACAACACTACAGGATTTGTCGGGTGAAATTAGGAAACAGCAATGGAGTGAAACTTGGCAGATGCTAAAAGATGGCAGGATAATTTTTGGCTCTGGCTTAGCGAATTATCAGACAGCGATTAGTCCGTATCATCAGGAAGGAATATTTTTTAACAAAGATAATGACCCGGAATTTCATCGTCATGTTGTTTGGGATGAAGAATACAAAAAAGCACATTGGCAACCAGTGGAGATCTATCTTTATCCGCACAACATCTTTTTAAATTTTTGGACTGAACTGGGTTTGGCGGGAATGATTTTGTTTATTTGGATTATTGGGAAATACTTTTGTATTTCAGTATCAAGTATCAAGTATCAAGTATCAAGTAATAATTTTAGGTTTTTGAATATTGGATTAATTGGCGCAATGGTCGTTATTGTTATTCATGGTCTTGTTGATGTGCCTTATTTTAAAAATGATTTAGCAATTATTTTTTGGTTATTGGTTGCTATATTAAGCTTGATAAATTTAGAAAAAAAGATTCCATCTTCCCTCTCTTAATATCACGAGGGGGGGGGGATGTAAAAATAATATTATGAAAGTAGTTTTACAAAAATATATTGCTGAAGTTGAGCATTTTTCACGGCGTCAGGCTGAAGAATTAATTCGAGCTGGAAAGGTAGTGGTTAACGGTCAACCAGCAGAGCTAGGCATGCGAGCAGATAATGACGATGAGGTGAAAATTAATGGAGAAAAAATCGGGTTGGCAAAACAAAAAATATATATTAAGCTAAACAAACCCATTGGCTATGTTTGTACCAGTAGGCGGTTTAAGGGAGAAAAAAACATTTTTGATCTCATAAAAACCCGACAGCGGTTGTTTGCTGTCGGGCGATTAGATAAGAATAGCCGTGGTTTAGTTTTGTTGACTAATGATGGAGATTTGGCGCAGAAATTAGCACATCCGAAATTTGAGCATGAAAAAGAATACGAAATAAAAATCAAAAATCAAAATGCAGAATGCAAAAAGATAAATGATGAGAAAGTTATAAATATTTTTAAAAAAGGAGTAGATATCGGCGATGGCGATGGGATAGTTAAAGTCAAAGATGTAAAATATTTGAGTGATAACAAGTTTAGAATTATTTTAACTGAAGGTAAAAAAAGACAGATTAGACGGATGTTCAAGTTGTTTGGTATTGAAGTTGAGGATTTAGTAAGAATGAGAATCGGCAATTTGAAATTGGGAGACTTAGAGGAAGGTAAGACAGAGCCATTAAAAAATGATGAGCTAAAAAATATTTTAAAATAAATTTATGACAAAATTAAAATTAGTTTGGCAGAGTGCGATTAGCGCTGTCGGCGTTTTAGCTTATGTCATGCTGATTGCTTGGATAATGTCCAATGGTGAAAAATTGTTTGGCAAGATGGATAATTTTATCGGTCCAGTAGTATTTCTTTTATTGTTTGTTTTTTCAGCGACTGTTACAGGGTTACTAGTTCTCGGTCGACCAGTTTATCTTCTTTTGTCTGGACAAAAAAATAATGCAGTAAAGTTATTTTTTTACACTTTACTTTGGATGTTGATTTTTGTGTTGACTGTTTTTAATATCGCAATTTTTGTTTAAAGATAAAGCTGTCCTTCCAGAGGCGGGCAGGCGCTTGGGCGTTATTTTCTTTTGTTATTCCCGGCGAGCGATTTCTCTCTTTTGTTATTCCCGGCGAGCGATAGCGAGGGAAGGGAATCTACGGTAAAGAGATATTAATGTCGGTTTAATACTATAGATTTTTGTTTAAAGATAAAGCTACCGCTTGGGCGTTACTTTTTGTAACCAAAAAGTAACCAAAAAGTTTTGGGGGTTTCAATGCGCTATCACGTTGATTAATCTTTGATAGCTCTCGCCTTGGCGCTTAGTTCAACCCCCAAACCCCAGGGTTATTTACAATTTAAAGAAGAATAAAATATAGATTCAAATATGGAGAGGTGGCTCGAGCGGTCGAAGGCGTCTGATTCGAAATCAGATGTACGTTTACGCGTACCCAGGGTTCGAATCCCTGCCTCTCCGCCATGCTTGTACTAGTGCGAGGAAGCTAACGTCTTCGTGCACACGAAGACGTTATAAAACAATATATGGATGTAACAAACAAAAAAGAAATAACTGATTACTTTCGCTCAAATATATTTGAGTCATTGGCTGCATATACTGGTTGGAAGATTATAAAGAGTTCAAAATCAAACGGAATAGTTTCCCAGGAGATGGCCGAAAGGTATGTTGGTATCCAAGAGGATTATCCAAACTTCTTTAGTTTAGCAGAGCAAGCATTTCTTATGCAGTTTGTGATCCTGTCTCTTCACTCTTTTGATTCTGATACTCGGTCACACTCGTTGTATAAGGTAGACGAGCAAAAAACAAAAACCTTTATTCAACAAAATAAGAGTGTATTGGATGGATTATTTGATTTAAGGAACAAACTGTTCGCACACAAGAGTGCAACTTCAGGGACTAGTAGATATACTATTCCTTGGATTAACGATCTGGATCAATTCTTTAAAAACTTGATGGCTTTTTATAATGAGCTAACAGGTGTTGTTGATGATTCAAGTACCATTTTCTCAAACGCAGAAAAAATAAAACATGATATAGAGTACTTGTTTATGAATCTTTATCGTGGGAAACATTCTCGTAAGCTTGAGAATGATATCGAGTGGTTATGGAAGAAAAGTAACGAAAAAGTATCTGATGTAATACCTGATATCACCCGCTAGAGTTCTGTTAGAATCTTTAATCGCTACACTAAAATTATTAGAAATAGCCAAGCAGGATTTGATCAACTATTCTTTTAGCATGAAGTAAGCCCTTAATTTGACCCGCTTTTTGGCGGGTTTTTTGATAGGTGATTTCTATTAGGAAAGATTATGTATATATTCCCCCGTTTAGTGTAAACGAGCGAATAGGTGGGTTAATTTTAGGTAAGAAAAATTAGGTTAAAAAGATTGAATTTTGGTAGGTTTTTGATTTTTTTAAATAGACAATGTTTGCTATAATAAAAGTGTAATTTAGTAACTTGAAAATATGTTGCATAAAATAGCTAAATTGTTAAAGTTAGACAAACCTTTGGTGGTTTTTGATCTGGAAACTACCGGTTTGTCTATATTTATTGATAGAATAGTTGAAATTGCTTATTTGAAAATAATGCCTAATGGGGTTGTTTTTAAAAGTGATTTTATGCTGAATCCAGGGATAAATATTCCTGAAGAATCATCTGCGGTTCACGGTATAACTGACGATGATGTAGCTGGCGCTTCGACGTTTCAACAAAAAGCAGCGGATTTGTGGGATATTTTTCATGACTGTTATTATAGCGGGTTTAATATTATTTCTTTTGATTTACCGATGATTAGGCGGGAGTTTATTCGAGTTGGTATGGATTTTAATTACGAAGTTTCGCAGATTATTGATTCAAAGAGAATTTATCAATATATGGAGCCGAGAACTTTGGCTGGCGCGTATAAATATTATTGCGGTAAAGAACATAAATATGCTCATAGCGCTGCGAGTGATGTGGAAGTGACGACCGAGATATTAAACAAGCAATTGGAAAAATACAAAGAAGTTAGAGATTTGGATTTTGTCAAAAAGATTCACGCAGAAACAGGCGATACTTACGTAGATAATGAGAGAAAATTTTATTGGCGTTATGGTAAGGCACATTTTGCTTTTTCTAAACATCGAGATGAGTCTTTGGAAAATATTGCCAAAACCGATCCAGCTTTTTTGCGCTGGGTTTTGTCAGCTGATTTTTCTGAGCGAATCAAAGAGATTATTAGAGGAGCGTTAAAAGGCGAGTTTCCAAAAAAGAAGAAATAAAGATTTAGTATATTTTAGATGTTTAAAGCTATGGTTATAATCGTAGCTTTTTAGTTGCTCAAAAAGCTTAATCAGGATAAAATATAGTTATGGATAACAATCAAGAAGAACGTATAATTTCCACCAAAGAAACCAATGGCGATAAGGCCTTTGACTTGACTTTGCGCCCAAAAGATTTAAGTGAATTTATTGGCCAGGAGAAAATTAAAGAAAATTTAAATATTTTTATTGCAGCTGCCAAACATCGGGGTGAATCCATTGAACATGTGATGCTTTACGGTTCGCCTGGTTTAGGAAAAACCACTTTGGCACATGTTTTAGCCAACGAGACAGGCGCTAACATTAGAGTTACTTCTGGACCGGCGATTGAAAAAGCTGGCGATTTAGCTGCGATATTAACCAATCTAGGTGAAGGCGATATTTTGTTTATTGATGAAATTCATCGTTTAAATAGATCTATTGAGGAAATACTTTATCCGGCGATGGAGGATTATGCTTTGGATATTATAATCGGCAAAGGCCCTTCGGCTAGGACTCTGCGTTTGGATTTGCCGAAGTTTACTATTATTGGTGCGACAACCAAAATTAGTTCTTTGTCAGCGCCGTTACGCGACCGATTCGGCTCGACTTACCATTTGAATTTTTATGAAACCGAAGATATAGAAAATATCATCCGACGAAGCGCAAAGATTTTGGGTGTTAGTCTCGACGAAAAGTCAGCTGGCGAAATTGCTTCACGTTCCAGAAGGACTCCACGAGTGGCTAATCGTCTATTGAAACGAGTTCGTGATTATTGTCAGGTTAAGGGCAGTGGTGATATTGTCGTTGACCATTGTTTGGAAGCTTTTAAACTATTAGACGTTGATGAGTTGGGACTTGATGCGGTTGATCGAAGAATACTGGAATTAATTATTGATAAATATGGTGGCGGACCGGTTGGCTTAAATACAATTGCCGCTGCTACCGGTGAGGACATGTCAACAGTTGAGGAAGTTTACGAGCCGTATCTTATGCAGTTGGGATTTTTGGATCGATCATCCAGAGGTAGAATAGTCACCGACATTGCTCATCGACATCTTGGTCGGAAGATAAAGGGGCAGAATAATTTTAAACTATAGATTATTAAAAATTTTTATGACTTTTTCTTTATCATTTTTTCTTTTCGTTTACATTTTGTTTTTATTGCTATGGGGTATTTTTAGTTTGGTCGCCATATATCATATGTTTAGATTTGGTTTTTTAAATTTTACTACTTTTTTTACAACTTTTATTTATATTGCTATTTCAGTATTAATTTTATTTTTTTCCTATCAATATGTCAGCCAGATTGATTGGGGATTGAACGTTACTTTATTTGAAGATTTATTTAATAATTGGTTTAGCTTCAATTAAAATATATGGAAATATATCGCTTGCCCAATAAATTACCCGATGAAAAAATAATTAAAATTTTAAGGAGAGATTTGTTTATTTTAATTAAAAAAGTTGCTTTGTTTGTTTTGTTAATTATTTTACCGATGATATTTAGTTATTTAATGTTGGCAGTTTATCCTAATTTGCTTCTTGGTCCGATTTCGTATCCAGCGATAGTCTTGACAGCCAGTTTTTATTATTTGTTTGTTTGGTTATTTTTCTTTTTTACTTTTATTGATTATTATTTGGATGTTTGGATAATTACAAATGAAAGAATTATTGATGTTCGGCAAGAAGGATTTTTTGCCAGAATTATTTCTGAACAGAGATTATATCGAGTTCAAGATGTAACTAGTGAAATTCAGGGATTTTTTCCGACTATTTTTAAATATGGCAATGTTTATATTCAGACAGCTGGCTCAAAGCAACGTTTTTTCTTTAGCGAAATTCCACATCCAGACAAGGTTAGAGATGATATTATAAAATTAGCCGAACGAAGTAAGGAAAAACATAACGGCGCAATTTAATTTAAATTTTTATGTTATATACTTCAGATTTTGATTATAACTTGCCGAGTAAATTGATTGCTCAGCAACCGGTAAAACCGCGAGATCATTCGCGGCTTTTGATTTTGGATAAAAAAACAGGCAAAGTTGAATATAAGCATTTTTACGACATTATAGATTATTTGAAGCCGGGCGATGTTTTGGTGTTAAACAATTCAAAAGTTTTTCCAGCCAGATTGATTGGTCGAAAAAAAGATACTAGTGGTAAGATTGAAATTTTTTTATTAAAACAGCAAATTAGTAAGGACGAGAAGAAAAATAAGGGTGAAATTTGGGATTGTTTAATTGGCGGACATGGACGCAAAGAAAATCTCGTTGTTAATTTTTATGTGTCAAATCAATCCAAGTCGATATTGACAGCAACAGTAAAAAAAGAAAACAAAGATGGAATTTGGGAGGTGAGTTTTAATCAATCTGAACAAAAATTTATAAATATAATAAATAGAATCGGCAGAACTCCTTTACCACCATACATAAAAAGAAATAAAGATGCTGCTACTTTGATAGCCAAAGACAAGATTACTTATCAAACAATTTATGCTGATGAAAATAAAGTTGGTTCGGTAGCTGCGCCGACAGCTGGTTTACATTTTACTTCGGCCTTACTCAATAAGTTAAAAGAACGAGGCGTACAGGTCAAATACATAACTCTGCATGTTGGGCTTGGTACTTTTGCGCCAGTAAAGACAGAAAAAATTGAAGGTCACAAGATGCATTCAGAGTTAGTTGAGATTAGTAAAGAAACTTTAAAAGATATTAAAAAAGCCAAAAAAGAAAAAAGACGAATAATCGCTG
Organism: uncultured Gammaproteobacteria bacterium; assembly: GCA_964553705.1. Lineage (GTDB taxonomy): Bacteria > Patescibacteriota > Patescibacteriia > Patescibacteriales > GWC2-42-12 > CAYXNZ01. The sequence goes on along the minus strand of CAZKKV010000019.1, from coordinate 3,427 downwards.
TCGGTACTACATCAGCTAGGGCTTTGGAAAGTGTTTTTAGTAATAATGAAACTTCAAAATATAAATTTGAAACTAATATTTTTATTTATCCGCCGTATAGGTTCAAAGTTATTGACGCCATGATTACCAATTTTCATTTGCCCAAATCAACACTTTTGATGTTAATTAGTGCATTTGCTGGTAAAAAAAACATTGATAAAGCCTATCAATTAGCCATCAAAAATGAATATCGGTTTTATAGTTATGGCGATGCCATGCTAATCAATTAACTTGACCAAAGGCTATTGTTCAGTTTATATTAAAGGTAGATAATAAGTTAATAATTAATAAAGAACGAAATTCAGAACTTATAATTTTTGATATTTGAATTTTGAATTTTGATTTACTTTTTATGTCAGTACCAAAGAAAAGAAAAACACCAAGTAAAGTAAGAAAAGGCAGATCACATCAAGCACTTAAAAAAATCAGCTTGAACAAATGCCAAAAATGCGATCGTGAGGTTTTGCCTCATACAGCTTGTAGTTTTTGTGGTTATTACAAAGATAGAGAGGCTGTAAAGATAAAAATAAAAAAGGATAAAAATAAGCAGAAATAAAAATTTTGTTTCTTAACTTTTCAATTTTTGATTTTTAAATTTATGTCTAATCGGCATCTTGCTAGAACTATCGCTATGCAATCCTTGTTTAATTGGGATTTTAACGGAAAGCCAGAAAAGGATTTAGAGAAATTAGTAAAAAAGAATTTTGAGCAATTTGCTCCAAGATTTGACGACCATGGTTTTGTCAAAAAATTAATTAGTGGCGTGGTTGGCAAGCTAGATAAAATAGACGAATATATTACGAGGTATGCAACTGAGTGGCCGTTAGAGCAGATTACTATTGTTGATCGTAATGTTTTGCGCATCGGAGTATATGAACTTATTTATGATGACGATATACCAGCCAAAGTGGCGATAAACGAAGCTATTGAAATCGCCAAAGCTTTTGGCGGAGAGTCATCAGGAAAATTTGTTAATGGTGTTTTGGGCGCGATATACAAAGATATTGAAAATAATAATATCAAACAGTCAAGCCCAAAAAAATAAAATAATAATTAATATTGCTAAATTATTAAATTGTTAAATTGCCGTTAAGGACATTTGTAATATAACAATGTAACAATGGAGCAATGAAAAAACATGAAAGATTTTTCAAAACTTGAAAATCGCCTTGATGTGAAATTTAAGAATATTGATAATCTACGTCAGGCAATGGTTCACCGTTCTTATTTAAATGAGCATCCCAGTTTTGGTTTGCCTCACAATGAACGTTTGGAATTTTTGGGTGATGCAGTTCTAGAGATAATTGTCACAGAATTTCTTTTTAATACTTATTCTGATACACCTGAGGGTGATTTGACTAATTGGCGAGCTAGTTTAGTGAATTTTAAAATGCTGGCAACAGTAGCGTGTGAATTAAAAATAGAAGGATTTTTATATTTGTCACGTGGTGAATCAAAAGATAAAAATTCTAAAGCTAGGCAGTATATTTTGGCCAATGCTATGGAAGCATTAATTGGCGCAATATATTTAGACCAAGGCATTAAACCAGCTAAAAAATTTGTTAAAGAAGTTATTTTATCGAAATTAGATAATATTTTGGCTAATAAATTATACTTGGATCCCAAGTCTAAATTTCAGGAAAAAGCACAGGAATTATATGGCATAACACCTCACTATAGAGTAATAAGCGAATCTGGTCCTGATCATGCTAAAACTTTTGAGGTCGGTCTTTATTTAAACGAAGATTTGGTTGCCAAAGCCAAAGGAGAATCAAAGCAGGAAGCTCAAGTGGCAGCAGCTGAAAAGGGAATAGGAAAGAAGAAGTGGTAGGCTAAACTAGTAAGTAATAATTTTAAATTATAAATTTAGAATAGCCTTTAATAATTTTAAATTTACTAATCATATGGACATAAAAGAATTATTTAAAATTGCGGTTAAAAAAAGCGCGTCTGATTTGCATTTGGTAGTTGGACTATCGCCTTTATTGAGAATTGATGGGGAGTTGATGTCATTGGGTGAGAAAAAAATAACCGGCAAGGAAATGGAGCAAACAATTTTTTCCTTAATTAGCGATGACCAAAAGAAAAAATTTGTTGATTTCAAAGAGTTGGATTTTAGCTACGAGCTAGAGGGAAGTTTTCGCTTCAGAGTGAATGTACATTATGAAAGGAATAACATGGGTTTAGTCGCTAGAGTAATTAAAGACACTACTCCAACAATTGAAGAAGTTGGTTTGTCAGATGTGGTGACTAATTTATTAAAATTAAAACAAGGTTTAATCTTAGTGACTGGACCGACTGGTTGCGGTAAATCAACTAGCTTAGCAGCCATGATAAATTATATTAATGAGAATCGAAATTGTAGTATTATAACATTGGAAGACCCAATTGAATATATTTTTGAATCAAAAAAAAGCGTGGTCATTCAGCGTCAACTAGGGAGCGACATGATATCGTTTAATAATGGACTCAAGCATGTGTTAAGACAGGATCCTAATGTTGTAATGGTTGGTGAAATGAGAGATTTAGAAACAATTGCTACTACTATAACTTTAGCTGAAACCGGACATTTGGTTTTAGCTACGTTGCACACTTATAGTGCGGCTCAAACTATCGATCGAATTATTGATATGTTTCCACCTCATCAACAGAATCAAGTTAGAATGCAATTGTCTATGACTTTAGCTGGCGTAATATCGCAAAGGCTAGTGCCACAAATAAAAGGCGGTCGTGTAGCGGCTAGAGAGATATTAATAAACACTTCGGCGGTGGCGAATTTAATTCGAGAAAATAAAATTGCTCAAATTGGTACAGTCGTAGAAACTAGTGCCAAGGAAGGCATGGTCAGTCTAGATAGGGCGTTGAAAAAAATGTATGAGGATAAAGTTATTTCAAAAGAAATCGCACAAAGCCAAATGGAAAACCCAGAAATGCTTGAAAAATTTAGAATTATTTAAATTTAGCTAATATTAAATAAAAAAGTAGAAGCAATTTTTCTTTAAAATACTGGGGTATATTAACTTGACACTATCTCACAATGATGTATAATAAATGAAGAATTGTTTTGTGTTATACGTAATAATTTTAGTATGAGAAACTATCAAATAAAGCTTAAATTAAAAAGCGGTTAGCTGTACGGCTATTTTGTGTCTGACTCGACCGCTGAAAGGCGGTTTTTTAGTTTCTTAAAAAACATAACATAACTATTGACCAACGCACATCAAATGATTGGTGTAAATAAGTTAGAAGTTATGGGAAGAACATTAACAATTGAATATAAGTTATCAAAGTAGCAAAAATTAGAAAATATTATTATCTACATTTTTAAGGTAAAAATGTGGGAAAATCACGTTAAGGGTATATGGTGAATGCCTTGACTCAAGAAGGC
>CAZKKV010000018.1:0-19221 GCA_964553705.1 uncultured Gammaproteobacteria bacterium | reverse complement strand
CGTTAACGGTTTACAAAGAATTATTATCAAAAAAGCATGATGTTGAAATTGATGACTTTGATATAAAGATTCTGCATGATTTAAAATTGCTAAATACAATAAGAATCGTATTCTCTGACGACAAAATAAAAAAGTATGATATTGAAATTGATGACTTTGATCTAAAAATTCCGCATAATCAAAAACTCATAAAAACAACTGAGACAATATTCTCTAGTGATGAATTTAAACAAAATCAAGACAAATTAAAAGAAAAGGTGATAAATAAATTACTGTTAAAAATTGAGTATAAAAATTATGACTTAATTGGTTTTTCTGTACCCGATAGCCCTTCTTTATCGCTGGCAATCATGTTGGCACAAAAAATTAAAAAAGAAACAGGTTGCAAAATTGCCTTGGGTGGAAAACCTTTTGTAAACAAAAAGGATAGCAAAACAATAAAAAAAACATATGGCATAGATTACATTCACACAAGCCATTCATATTTTCCTTTCGTTGATTATATAGACAAATTAAACAATAAAAATAAAAAAACAATCTCAAAAAATTTTTTATCATTTACAATACCAAACTATAATGATTCTTATCTGGAATATTATAAAAATATCCCTAAATCAAATTATAATTTTTCTAATATAGGAAATATCATAATTTTACCATACAAATTCACATCTGGATGTCCTTATAAATGTAGCTTTTGTATGAATTCTAGTTCTACTGTTGCAAAAGAAATATTTTTTTTCAAACAACCCGAAACAGTGGTATCAGAAATTTTAAAAATAAAAAAAATTTTTTCCACTCCATTCTTTTTCTTTTTAAGCAACACTTTAAATGGAAATTTGAAATATTTATCAAAATTATGCGATATTTTTATAGAAAAAAAATTAAATATAATATGGTGTGATTCCGTAAGTCCTGGCGACTTCAAGGGGATATTACCCAAACTCAGAAAAGCAGGTTGCGTTTCTCTAGTATGGGGAGTTGAATCAGGTAGCGACAGAATATTAAAAAGCATGAAAAAGCCATTTACAATTAAACAAGCCGAAACAACAATCAGAGCTTCGCACAAAGCAGGCATATGGAATACAGTTAATATTATTATAGGCTATCCACACGAAAATGATAATGATTACAAAAAAACAAAACATTTTATCATCAGAAACATTAAATACATTGACAATATTCAAATAAATAGATTTCGTTTAAGTACTTCTGCCATACTTGATAGTCCTGAAAAATTTAAAATAAAAATTATTAAAAAAATAAGTGTTGCAAGGTTCGGTGGCAGAGAAAGGTTTAGTTATAACGAAAGAGGAAAAGGAGGATTAAACTGGGAAGAAAAAAATAAACAATGCACAAAAAGAAGCATTGAATTAGAAAATTGTTTCAAAAAAAACAAAATACATTTTATAAATAAGGAAAAATTTTATGATTTATTATATTTATATAAAAAATTAAAAACAAAAGAAAAAATATATGAATGGTTAAAAACTCAATATTTCAACCAAAATTAACCCTGCCAGTACTTATTTTATAAATTTTTAGCTAATTTTAAATAAAAAAATAACAAGTTCGCATATAACTTGTTATGTGAAATATCTAAAAACAAATTCCCTATCGGGAATTTAATTCTCAATTTATAAATAAATGAGCACAACTATTAAATACATTCCAAAATCAATTTTTTCTGACTGGGTAGGTCTTATTGAATCATCGAGCATAAAAACGGGAGATAGAGAAAAAATATATGGCATGTTAGAGTATTCATATAAACTGTTAGATGAAAACTGCAATGACTTTCAAAGAATAGACATTATAAGCAACTTAAGAAGAATAATTTCAAAAAGAGTACAGACTATATTTAATACCTACAAGATAGATAACGTAGAATTTAAAATTGGAAATGATAAAAAATTTGAAAAGCTTGAAAGACTTCAACTTGTTAAGCCATTACTACTACATGAACTATTAAAAATTCGTAACGGAGTTGAATACAATGATAAAAAGCCACCTAGTGTAAACAAGTTGAAAAAACTTATAGACACAACCTGGTACTTCATACGATCTACGGATATTTACGTTTCTAATATTCCGAACACAATCCTTTTTGAACATCACAATGAAAAACATTGGCTTGAAGTAGATTATAATTTCAAGAATAAATGGTCTTTCGAAGTTAGAGGATGGGTGTCTCAAAATAAAATTTACAATAGTCAAAAAATTAACACTTTCAAACTACAATTAACTGATTTGCATAATAAAAAAGAATGTTTCAACCCAAAAAACCATAAGAATAAACTGCTAACAGATTTTTATATACGAGGAAAAATTGATATTCAAGGTGAAGAAAAAATTGATTTTATAAGTTTATACTTTGCGAAATTTTATTTATAAATTGAGAATTATTTTTGCATTTGCAAAAATTTTTTAGATAAATCACATAACAACGCAATAAACGGTTCGCTCTTCTTAGTAGAAGAGCTCACGCAAATTTTCTTTCACTACGTTCAAGAAAACTTCGCTTATCGGTAAGAGTTGTATGCAATTTGTTTTATCATGCCTTAATACTTGCAAATAAAAAATATGGACGAAAAAAATTTTCAGAAAATAAAAGATGTTGCTGAAAAAGAAATCGGCAACACCCCAGATGCAGCACATGATATGAGCCATGTTATGCGTGTATATAACCTTGCTTTGAGAATGGCAAAATATGAAAAAGATGTTGACATGGATGTGCTGCAAGCCACCATTTTACTACATGATATCGGCGGGCATAAAGAGATGAGCGATCCAAGCGGTAAAACCGACCATGCAATTGAAAGCGCAAAAATGGCGGAGCCGATCTTAAAAAATTTATGTTTTACTGCAAAGCAAATTAAGCACATTCAGGACTGCATAATCTCGCATCGTTATAAAACCGAGAATAAACCACAGACAATAGAGGCTAAAATATTATTTGATGCTGATAAACTTGATGCAGTTGGAGCCATTGGTATTGCTCGCGGATTCTGCTGGATTGGAAAAAATAATGCGCATATTTATCGTAAACCGGATATCGACGAATATATCAAAGAAAATATGCATGGCAAAAAGAACGGCAGAATCAAAGACAAAACCAAACATAGCCCTCAAATTGAATTTGCAGTAAAACATAAATTTTTAATCGACAAGCTGTTTACTGAAACTGCTAAAGAGATTTGTCGTGAAAGAATAACATTTTCTGAAAATTTTTTAAATCGTTTGGAGCAAGAAATAAACGGAGAACTATAGCCAGGCATGATAAAATAAACTCTGCGCTATCGCTTGCCCTGCGGGGCATACAACACGGCATATCTGGTTGCAGAAAATTTCAATATCTAAGTATCCTGTTACGCTATCGCTTCACAGGATGATAATGAATGTGCAAAATTTTCTTTCACCCAAATTTCGTTTGCGCATAGTGATGGTTAGCTACCACTCACATTTTATCACTATGCTCCAACGAAACTTCAGATGATGCCGATATGTTATGTTTAATAATAAATAATTAAATAAATTATATTTATGCAAAAATCAAAAATATCAGGAATTTTAATAATTTCTCTGGCTGTAATTCTTATGGTCTTAGTAATTGGGTATGCTGTTTTATTTTCTATTTTTGGAATCAGTTCCGGTGGATCATTTTTAATGATCATCTCTTTACTTCTAATCGCTATTGCCCTAATCATAGCCCTGTCTTTTCTTTTACGCGCAGGGATTAAACAAATAAAACAATAATAAACTTAGCTATGTCAAACAACAACTACCACTTAGCAATAATCGGGGGGGGACCAGCTGGAATTATCGCCGCCGGACATGCGGGAGAACTCGGCTCCCGTGTTATTTTGCTTGAAAAAAATAATAAATTAGGAATAAAACTTTTACTTACCGGTAAAGGCAGATGCAACATCACTAATGCCGAAGAAGATTTGAAAAAAATAATAAACAACTATGGACCAAACGGAAAATTCCTATATTCTGCTTTGAATAAATTTTCCAACGAAGATGTAGTTGCTTTTTTTTCCAGCCATGGACTCAAAACAAAAGTAGAAAGAGGCAAAAGAGTTTTTCCTATCTCAGACAACGCCGAAGATATTGTAAATTGTTTAGAAAAATATTTAGAAAACAATAATGTAGAAATAAGCTTCAACAGTTCAGTTGAAAAAATAATTATAAACAATAAAAAAATAAAAAAAATTATTTTAAAAAATAAAAAAGAAATTATTGCTGACAATTTTATTATTGCTACTGGAGGAAAATCATATCCAGGAACCGGCTCTACCGGCGACGCCTATAAATGGCTAGAAAAAATGGGGCACAAAATAGTAGAGCCGAAACCAGCACTAACACCAATAGTAGTAAAAGAAAAAATAGTTAAAAAGCTAGAAGGCTTGAGTCTAAAAAATGTTGAAATAAGTTTGTGGGAAAAACGAAAAATTGATTCCTACTTCGGTGAAGCGCTCTTTACTGGAAACGGATTGAGTGGTCCGTCAAGTTTGAATCTAAGTAAAAGGATAGGTGAAAGTAAAACGAAAGATTTAAAAATAAAAATAGATTTCAAACCAGCCCTTGATTACCCGACGCTAGACAAAAGAATTCAAAAAGATTTCTCTGAACAAAAAAATAAACAATTTAAAAATAGTTTAAATAAATTACTACCGCAAAAACTTATTCCAGTTATTATTGAGTTGTCAGAAATTGAAGAAAATAAAAAAGTAAATGAAGTCACAAAAATTGAAAGAAAAAAAATAGTAAAACTTTTGAAAGAATTCGAATTTAACGTCAAGGGATTATTTGGTTTTGAAAAAGCAATCATAACATCAGGCGGAGTGGATTTAAAAAAAGTTGACCCAAGAACAATGAAATCAAAAATAATAGACAACCTGTATTTCGCTGGAGAAATTTTGGATATTGATGGTCCGACTGGAGGATACAATCTGCAAGTTGCATGGAGTACTGGATATTTAGCTGGCGAAACCAAAACGTCTTAAACTTTTCAAACTAAAAAAATAGCCCCAAAATAATTGGGGCTATTTTTTGTTTAAAATGCAAAAATTACAATTTAATTACTTCCTCCCATGGCAAGCCGTCCTTACCGAAATGACCATAAGCAGCAGTCTGTTGATAAATCGGTCTACGTAGATTTAGACGTTCAATAATAGCTACTGGACGAAAATCAAAATTTTCTTTTACTGTCTTGGCTAGACTTTCACCCTTTTCATTTACTGCATCAACCATAAGTGGTTCAGCTCGACCAATAGCATACGCCACAGACACTAAACATTTTTTAGCCAATTCGTTAGCGACTAAATTCTTGGCTACAAAACGCGCCATATAAGCAGCAGAACGATCAACCTTGCTCGGGTCTTTACCAGAAAAAGCTCCTCCGCCATGAGGGATTAAACCGCCGTAAGTATCTACCATAATTTTTCGTCCAGTCAAACCAGTGTCAGCCTGAAAACCACCATTAACAAACCGACCAGTAGGATTCACCAAAATTTCTATATCATTAATATCTCCAACCAATGGCTTGATTAAATTTTCAATCAAATCTTTTTTAATTTGCTCCACCTCTACCTGCTCACTATGCTGAGTGCTGACCAAAATTGTTTTTATCTTTCCGTCTTCCATCGTCACTTGTGATTTACCATCAGGCTTCAACCATGCCAACTTCCCACTTTGTCGCAGGTCTGTTAATCCTTTTGTTAATTTATGAGCAAGTATAATTCCGGCCGGCAAAAAGTTTTTGTTTTCATCGCAAGCATAACCATACATTATTCCCTGATCACCAGCGCCACCAGTGTCAACACCCATAGCAATGTCACCTGACTGTTTTACTATATTGGATATAATATTCAAATCGTCTTCATAGCCAATGTTTTTGTAAGCCGTTTGAACAATCTTTTCAACGTCTAGTTTCGCGTTAGTAGTCAACTCCCCACCAACTACCAAGAGCCCGTGCGCACCAAAAGTCTCTACTGCTACACGACTTCTTGCGTCTTGCTTTAAGCATTCGTCCAAAATCGCATCAGAGATACAATCACACATTTTATCAGGATGACCCTCGGTCACGCTTTCAACTGTGTGAATCTTTGTTTGATTAAGCATAGTTTATGTAAATTATGAATTAAAAATATTTTAATTTATCTAATACTCATTTAAAATAATCAAGGGGTTTGGGGTTCGAAATAAGCGCCACAATACTTCTTGTCATCCTGAGGAAATTCATCCGCCGAATCGGCGAACAAATTGACGAAGGATCTCGGCAACATTTTTGAACGAGATTCTTCACTTCGTTCAGAATAACAGGAAAAAAATAAACAAAAAATCTTTCCTCTTCCTGTCATCCTCGGGGCTTAGCTTGAGCGATAGCGAAAGCCAAGAACCTGGGGATCCACACCCAACTATTTGACAGCGTCAAGACAAACAAAATAAACAAAAAATCTTTCCAACCAAGGAAAGATTTAACAACAAAAAATAGGCTTTTTATCTTTCCCAAAATATCGGGACTGGAATTAGCACCTTTTTTAGGCAGCCAGCCTAAAAGGTTGCCGATAGATCATAGAGCCAGTCTCTTCCCACCGTCTTGATAAATTTTATTCAATTGTTTTTACTGTCTGTAATTATAACTCAGGCACAAGTCAAAAGCAAATTCTATTTTTTCTCTTCCCAATAAGCTTCTGCTTCTTTTTCCATCTTCTCTAGTCTGTCGTAGTAATCAGGAAACTCCCGTAAATGTGCCAAAGCGATTTTCCCAGTAGTCAACGAATCGTCTTGACTAACATTGGTTTCTGGATCAACAGTGCCATGTTCCAACTCAACATCCATACCGCTTCGAAACTGCTCAACGTCAAATTTACTCCAATCAATGCCCAATTGTTCACCGATTTGTTTTGCCTCTTCAGAAGTAAAATGTTTTTTTTCTGACATATTTTTAAATTACTCTATTATATGATTAACTATAGTCTTTCCCCTCTGATTTGGCAATTAATAACCTATATTTGTTAATTTTCCTCATGTCTTACAAGTATTTTCAACCCCTCTTGACAAATAACAAAAAATGTGCTATATTAATATAATACTTAAATGCTCTTTGCCAACCTAATTGTCTTGCATAGAGCGTAATGAGAGGAGGACAATAATTATAAAAAATATTTTACGCCTTTATCTCTCGTGCGTTCTATGTAAGACAATTAAAAAAATCAAGGAGGAAATAAAAAATGAAAAAATGGCATATAGCAGCAGCTATTGTAGGCTTATTTATTTTGAATGGTTGCTCTGGGTACAGAACGGCCACTCTGGATACAAGTACACAGGATAAAATAACTCATTCGGGATACAGCGTAAGCCTTTTGGGTCCGCCAGAAGCTGGACCAACAGAGTTGGCTCAAGCAAAGCTAACCGTCGCTATTGCTCAGCAAATCACAAGCGGAACGATAGGTTCAAAAAAATATGTAGGGATGGTAGAAAACAATAGTAGCCAAACGATCTTGTGGCTACATCCAGAAACGCCACTGAAAATGAAAATAAAGCCTGATAATTTTTTAGTCATCCCTCTCGACAATATGCCCCAGGACATTACCATATTTAGGTCTGACGGAAGATACAAGATATTTCCCATAGAAAACAGGCCGAAAACGTATGCGGGCATAAAAACTAACTTTGTTGTAAGTATCAACAAAGTTGATTAACCCAAACAAAAGAGCTTTCTCTACAAGAGTAAGCTCTTTCTTTTTATTTTTTTATTATTAAAATTTATTTTTGATTCATTTCTATACCAGATCCACTTCCCGGTAAATTCGTAAACACAAAATAAGTAATCGCGTAAGCTGAAACAACTATAATTATACCAATAACTGCCCGCATAATACCATCCTTAGCTTCTCTAACTTTTTCTTCATCTCCGCCAGCCATCATCCATTTATAACCATCTAAAACCAAAAGGAAAACAAAAATAATTCCCAAAAGCGCGATAAACCCCTTTATAACATAACCGACAACATCTCCAATAGTAATATCTCCCGAAAAGCCAGCATTTGCCCCGGCTGTTAAAGCTTGTGTGCCTATCTCCACAACATTTTCTGACTTTAATATATTTGTACTTGCTTGCACAGAAATGCTACCCCAAAAAACAATAATTGCAACGATGAAAAAAGTAATTACTAATTTTTTATTTTTGAATAAAAACATTTTATATTTATTTTATTTAAAACAAATTGCTAAATATAAATTGCCAAATCGCAAAAGCCCCAATCGTAATAACCAAGCCAATAATCGCTCGCTTAATTGTATCTTTGGCAGTTGTTACTTTTTCTTCTTCGCCCCTAGCTATCATCCAATTATAACCAGCATAAACCATCAATCCAACAAATATCACACCCATTAAAGACAAAAACAGGCTAACTACCAATCCAGCTGTTTCTGCCAAACTTGTTGCGCTTGTTTCTGTTGAATATGGTCCGCTTTCAGAACCAACAGTTTTAAGATTTTTTAAAGGTGTAGCTGTCTCTGTAGCAGCGGCAAAAACTAAATACGGCAAAACCATTAATAAAACAAAGCTGACAATAACGATTATGCTTTTTATTTTTTTTCTCATATTATACTTTTAATACACTAGCAGTTAATTTATCTATTACAAAATAACTAATAGCATAAGCAACCAAAACAATTACTAGTCCGATAATAGCAGTGATAATAGTGTTTTTCGCTTTTTCCACCTGTTGTTCATTGCCTCGAGCTGTCATCCATAAATATCCGCCATAAACCATTAACCCTAAAAAAACTACCCCCAAAAGTGATAAAGCAATATTAATAATCGTACCGGCTATTACCATGACATCACCTTCTTTATATCCAGCATCACCAGCAACAGTATCTACTTTAGTAAAAGCATCTCCTAACCCCTCGGCTTGAACTAACGGGAACGTACAAACAAAAAAACTAAATATGATTAGGGTAGCTATTGTATATTTGATAAACTTCATATTTTATATTAATTTTACAAAAACGTTTAAGTCAAAATAGTACCCATTACTTTGGTAATATAGTACCCATTAATGTGGTAATGCCATAAGCAGCCAAAATTATTACCAAACCAATAACTGAATTTATAATTATATTTTTGGCTTTTTCTACTGCCTGTTCATTGCCCCGAGCAGTCATCCACATATACCCGCCATAAATTATTAAACCTAGAAAAACAATCCCGACAAGAGATAAGGCAATGCCTATAATTTTACTAATCGCATCTGTTAAGGAATAAATTCGCGGTTCAGCGCTAATATGGCCTGTTTCCACAGCTGTTTCTGTTAGCCCACTATCGGCATCAAAATCAGCAAAAACAAAATTCAAATTGAAAAAAAGGAAAAAAACAACAATTACTAAAAAAAACCACTTGCTTTGTTTATTTAAAAAACCCATAAAAATTAAAAAATAATATTATTTTAAAAGTTATGACAAAAGACTTCCAACAAAAGTCGTTATAGCATAAGCAGCCAAAACAATTATCAAACCAATCACTGCTGAATAAATCAAATCCTTGGCTGTGTCAACTGCCTGTGTGTTGCCACGGGCTGTCATCCAAACAAATCCACCGTAAATCATCAAAATTAAAAAAATAACACCAATAAACGACAAACCAGCTCCGACAAACTTACCAATAATGCTGGCTAAACTTTGATTTTCGAATGGTATATCTTTATCATAACCAGTATTAGCGGTTGTGTTTAATCCTGTGCTGTCAGCATTAACTGCTGCCATAATATCGCTAACCATACCAAAACTAAAAAACACTATTAAAATCAAAGAAAATAATGCTACTTTTTTTTCTATTTTAAAATTCATATTAAAAAATTATTTATCCCACTGCTCTTGGTATAAAAAATCTTACGCCAAGAGCAGTGGACTCTCTTAAATGCAAGAGAGAATCCACTATTCTTAAAACCGGTTTTAAGAATACTAGTCAGCACCAGTAGCTGATAACAGCTGTTCGAGCACAAACTTGGCAATAGCAAACGCCGCTAAAATTATCACCAAACCAATAACACCGGCGATAATCAAATTTTTAGCTTCAGTCACTTTGTCTTCGCTACCACTGGCAGTCATCCATTTAAATCCGCCGATTAAAATAATAATCACCGCTACAATGCCCAAAAATCCCATCATTACATTAATCACACCAGCCGCGATTTCTCTTGGATCATTTTCTCCTAAACCAGTGATTTCTTGAATTTCATCCTGCTTGTCTCCCCATGGATCTAAGTCCGCCGCTTGACTGGGCAGGGCCATGGTAAAAATCGGGCAAGCAACTATCAAAAACATTGCTGCCACCACCAAATTTTTAAATAATCGTTTTTTCATTCTCCACCCCCTTTCCAAAATTACGAATAAGTATTTATCTTACTCGCCAATTTTAATATTATTTTAACAGTATTAACAGTTATTTATATTTTACCATAAGGCAATAAAAATTGATAGCTTACCTCAAAACTGTTATAATCTTAATACTACTAATAAAACAACTAGAATTCTTATGACTTCTTCTTCATTGTCCCGCCGAACAAAGTTACCACAGACTTGGCGTAAAAAAAATAAAAAATACTATATAAAAAAAAATTCAGGCAGAAAATCTTCTAAAAAAATTTTTAAATCAGGCTTAATTAACTGGTCGGCGGTAAAAAAAATTTTTTTGAACGCTTCTGTTGGTAAATTCGTCGGCATGGCCTTGGTTATCGGTGTTGTCTTTATTTTTATCTCGATCGCTTGGATTTCTCGCGACCTGCCAGATCCGAACAAGCTAATGGAAAGACAAATTGCCCAAAGCACAAAAATTTACGATCGAACTGGCGATACAATTTTATATGAAATTCACGGTGATGAAAAACGAACGCTAATCAACTTTGATGAAATACCCAGATTCGTCAAACAAGCAACCGTGGCGATTGAAGACAAAGATTTTTATAAACACGGCGGTTTTAGTCTTTGGGCAATGTTTCGAACAGCTATTACAAATGTTTTGTTCAATCAAAAGGCTGGTGGTTCAACTTTAACCCAGCAATTTATTAAAAATGCCGTATTGACCCATGAAAAAACTTATACCAGAAAAATTAAAGAATTAATTTTGGCCTACCAAGTAGAAAAAAAATTCACCAAAGACGAAATTTTGCAAATGTATCTAAATGAAATCCCTTACGGTTCAACTGCTTACGGCGTAGAAGCAGCTAGCCGGCGATACTTTGGCAAAAGCGTTCGCGATGTAAATATAGCTGAAGCGGCTATTCTCGCTGCCCTGCCTCAAGCACCAAGTCGTTATTCTCCCTACGGTCCAAATAAAAACCTTTTGATTGCTCGCCAACACTATATTCTAGACCAAATGGTTAAACAAAGATATATTGAAGAGGAAGAAGCCATGGTTGCCAAGCAAGTAACTATAAATTTTCAAGAACCTACTGATAATATTATTGCCCCTCATTTTGTTATGTATGTAAAAGAAATTCTGTCTGAAAAATATGGTGAAAAAATAATTGAGCAAGAGGGCTTAAAAATATATACTACATTAGACTTATACAAGCAAGAAGTCGCCGAACAGGTTATAGAAGAAAAAGCACCACTTAATGAAGAAAATTATAATGCTACCAATGCTTCGCTTGTTTCAATTGACCCCAAGACCGGCCAAATACTAGCCATGGTTGGCTCACGCGATTATTTTAATGAAGAAATCGATGGTCAAGTAAATGTCTCTCTACAGCCCAGACAGCCAGGCTCTTCATTTAAGCCGATTGTTTACGCCTCCTCTTTTATAAAAGGCTACACACCGGACACGGTACTCTATGATGTGGTAACAAATTTTTCTTTAAACAAGGAGGAACCATATGAACCACACAACTACGACTCCGAAGAACATGGTCCAGTTACCATCAGAAAAGCACTACAAGGATCTCTAAATATTCCTGCTGTGAAAGCAATTTATTTAGCTGGCGTTGATAATGTTTTGGATTTAGCCGAAGACTTTGGCTATTCAACTCTCAAAAATAGAGATCGTTTTGGCTTGTCTCTGGTTTTGGGTGGCGGAGAAATAACTCTTTTAGAACACACCAATGCTTATGGCGCCTTTGCCCGAGAGGGTCTAACTCATCCCACGTCCGCCATTTTAAAAATAGAAGACAATGAAGGCAATCTGATAGAAGAATTTAAACAAGAAGAAGCCCGAGCCATAGACGGAGAAATAGCCCGACAAATAAATAATATCCTGTCCGACAATTCAGCGCGCGCCTATGCTTTTGGAGAAAACAATTATTTAACTTTGGGCGACCGGCCGATTGCCGCTAAAACCGGTACTACTAATGACTATCGAGACGCCTGGACTATCGGCTACACCCCCTCAATTGTCACTGGGGTTTGGGTCGGCAACAACGATAACTCAGAAATGAAACGCGGCGCTGGTGGCTCGGCCGTAGCAGCGCCAATTTGGCACGATTATATGAAAAAAATTCTGGGCGATACGCCAATTGAATACTTTAAAGCGCCCGAAAAAATTACCACTGGGAAGCCAGTACTAGACGGGGAAATGGGCAGAGTAAAAGCAAAGGTAGATAAATTTTCCGGGCTACTAGCCACAGAATATACGCCAGAAAGCGCGGTTGAAATAAGAACATTTGAACAAGCGCATTCAATTCTCTATTATGTCGACAAAAACGACCCTCGTGGCGAACAACCCTCCAAACCAGAAAAGGATCCTCAATTTAATCTATGGGAAGAAAAAATTATCGCTTGGGCGGAAAAAGAAGGTCTCACCAACGAAGCCCCGCCAACACATACAGATAATCTTCATTTCCCAGAAAACGAACCTTCTCTCACGATAAATTCTCCGGCTAATAACCAAACAATCATGAGCGATATTCTACCCATAGACATAAAAGCCTCTGCTGCCAGAGGAATTAACCGTATTGAATATTATATAAACAACAGTTTATTTGATACTGTTTTCAACCGCCCTTTCACGTCAAATAAATCTTTAAATTTCTTAAATAATGGTTTTTATAATTTAACCATTAAAGCCTGTGATGATGTCGACAATTGTCTAGCCAAAAACATCGAGTTCAATCTTATTTTAGACGAAACAAAAAAAGACGAAACACTTGGTGTCAATTGGAATAACCTCAACAATGAAACAACCGTATCAAAAAACAATTTCCCCTTAGAGTTAAAAGTTAATCTAACCAACCCAATCCAAACCGCTAAAATTATTTTTTATTTAAGGGATTCTAACAATACTATTTCAATAGTTTCGTCTTCTCAATTGTTTAACGGGTCTATGGGTTTGGCTGTCTGGCAAGAACCAAAAAACGCTGGCGAATACCAATTGTGGGCCGAAGCTATCGGCTGGAATAAACAAACCACAAAAAGTGACGAAATAAAAATTATGATTGTTGATCCACCAGAAGAAACACCAGAGAACGAATAGTAACTAAAAAACCAAATAAAAAAACAACCCAAGAAATTCTTGGATTGTTTTTTTATTTAAGTTCTTTTTTATTGTTTAATTGGCATTATAACATACAAATACCCATTGTCTTTTTCTGGTCTAATAACACATGGAGTATTGTTGTCGACCACTTCTATTTTTATCATCTCGCAATCTAGGTTGTTTAAACCATCAAGCAAATACCGATGATTAACCACCACCCCGTTATCTGCGCCACTAGTCTTTGCCTCTATCTCGGTTGTGCTTTCTCCCGTTTGTCCAGACACCGCCGACACTATCATGCTATTTTTTCCAGCTGGAAAATCTAAGTTGACATCATTGATTCCTGTTTTTGAAAAAAGAGAAGACATTTTTACTGCCCTAATTAACTCCGCTCTCTCAACCAAAACATTTGTTTTACTAACAGTTGGGATTATCTGCTGATAATCAGGATATTGCCCCTCAATCAACCTCGAAATCAACTCGGTGTTGCCATAGTTAAACATCACTTGATTTTCTGATAAATATATTTTTAATTCGCCCCCGTCTTCCTCGCTACCAGCCGACAAAATTCTCGTCAACTCTTGGAGTGTTTTGGCAGGTACTATTATTTTTTCTTGGCTTTGGCTATTGCCTTTTATCTCCACGCTTTTTTCCGCTAGCCGATAACTATCGGTTGCCGCCAAAACAAGCTTGTCTTTTAAAAAACTAAACAAAACCCCCGAAAGCTCTAAGCGCGATTCATTGACGGACGCTGCAAACAAAACTCGTCCGATTGCTTTTTTAAAATCCTCTACTTCTGCGCTATAATATTTTTCTCGATCAACCATTGGGATAAGAGGAAATTCTTCGGCCGACTGTCCTTTTATTTTAGTCTTATAATTACCGCTACTTATCGCCAAACTATCACCAACAAGTTTTATTTCAATTTTTTTGTTGGGCAATAAATTTATATAATCAAAAATTATTTTGGAGTCCACCGTGAAAGACCCCTCCTCTTCAATTTTTCCTCTCACGTTATTCACAATACCCATTTCTAGGTTGGTTGATATTATTTTAATATTTCCGCCGTCAGCTTTAATTAACACATTGTTTAAAATAGGCAGATTAATGTTTTTTGTTGCGATATGACTAGCAATAAATAAACTATGTTTTAAATTTTCTTGGAGACTGACAATCTTCATGTCTTTATTAAGTTATTAAATAATATATAAAACAATAATAGTAATAATAAGGGAGTTGATAAGTGGATAATGTTAAAAAAGTTATTATTTACTGTGGTTTTTTGTCTAAAAATTTAAACAACCTTGTTGACGGTGTGTGGTGGAAATTGTGTTTAACTCGGATATTGGTGTGTGTGGGTAAAAAAACAGGCTGGAGGTGTTGATAAACAAGATAATTATTAACGTGGTTATCAACAGTTATTGTAGATAATCTGGGTGATAGAATTTATGTTTTGTTTTAAGCGTTCATCTTCCTCTATTTCTCTTTTAATTTTATTAAAGGCGTGCATGGCGGTGGTATGATCTCGTCCTCCCAATTCTTGACCGATGGCCGGGTAAGAAGAGTTTATTTCTTTACGCATCAAAAACATCACTATTTGTCTCGGGGTAACTAGTTCTTTTTTTCTGCTTGTGCCCGTTATGTCTTTTATGTTTATATCAAAAAACTTTGAGACAGCATCAATAATTATTTTTGGCGTGGCTGATTTTGTTTGGAAACTCAAAACAATACCGGACAAAACTTGCCTGGTGGTTTCAACACTTGGTTGGGTGTTGTTAAATTCGTAATAGGCGATCAAGCGGGTTAATGCGCCTTCTAGTTCGCGGATATTACTTTCGATATTATTGGCGATATAGGATAGGATTTCTTGTTCTAACATGTAATTTTTTTCTTTGCATTTTGCCTCCAAAATAGCCATTCTGGTTTCTGCGTCAGGTAAACCAATGTCAGCAATCATCCCCCACTCAAAGCGAGACAGAAGTCTTTTTTCTAATGCTGGGATAGCCTTGGGTGGTCTGTCTGAAGAGATAACTATTTGTTTGTTTGTTTGATGCAGTTCGTTGAAGGTGTGAAAAAATTCTTCTTGAGTGCCGTCCTTACCACCCATAAAATGAATATCGTCAACTAATAGCAAATCAACATTACGATAAAGATCTTTGAAATCTTTTCCTTTGCCACTACGGACAGCTTGGATATAATCATTGGTAAATTTTTCGCAGGAGACATAAAGAATACGACTGTTTTTTTTTGCAAACTCTTGCCCAATAGCCTGTAATAAATGAGTCTTTCCCAAACCAACGCCACCATAAATGAAGAACGGATTATAAGCTTGTCCTGGGTTAGCAGCTACGGCTCGGGCTGCTGCATGCGCTAATTCATTATTTTTGCCAACAATAAAATTTTCAAAACAATAGCGTGAGTTTAAACCAAAACGATTTATCGAAGCAGGTTTTTCTTCGGAATCCCCGTCTTTTTTTATTCGAATTTTTCTTAGAAGATCGTCAATGGCACCAGCTTTTTTGGCTTCCACTTTGTAAATAATTTCTTTGATGTTTTCTTGCCCAATACTTTTGAAAGCCTTAGCGATTTCTTGGTGGTATTTTTTTTCTAGCCAAGCCTTAGTGAATGTGTTGGGCACGCAAATTATTACTTTATTGTTTTCACAAGAGGAGATGAAGGTGTTTTTAAACCAAGTAGTAAAGTTGGCTTTAGATAAATTTAATTCAACTTCACCTAAAATTGCTTGCCAAAGTTGGTCATTATTCATAGCGTGGGGCAATTAAAATTTAAAATATATAAAAGGCGAAAAGAGTAGGTGTTTAAAGTATAGATAAATAAAAAAATATGTCAAAAAAAGCACTCTCAAAGTATAACAATTAATTTCAAGCAATGAAATAGCCGGAAGTGTTTATAAATTGTTGATAATAAGTGGAATAGATTATTATTTGTTTTTTTATAGTCGTTTGACTAGACGCTTAATAAGTGTTAGTATCTTAAAAGTAGTCAATGATATAAGTTGACTTTTCTTTTTTAATAAATTTATAATTATCGTTATGCCGAAGAGAACTTATCAGCCTAATAATAAGCGGGCTAAACGAAAACATGGTTTTCGCAAGAGAATGTTAACTAAATCTGGTCGCAATGTTTTAAAGAGTCGTATTAACAAGGGTCGAAAAACATTAAGTAAATAAGGGAATAATATATGTTGGCCAAAGCAAACCGCTTAACTAAAGAAAAAGAATTTACTAAGACTTTTCGTAAAGGACGCTCTAGCTACGATGAAATAATGGGAGTTAAAGTCGTTAAAAATGGTTTACAAATAAATCGGTTTGGCATAATTGTTGGTCGAAAAATCAGTAAAAAAGCGTTTGAGCGAAACAAAATAAAAAGACAAATTAGAGCTATTATTAGAAGTAAAATAGAGTTGATAAAAAAAGGAAATGACGTTTTAATAATTGTTTCGCCTGAAGCTTTAATAAAAACGTTTCATGATTTAGAAAAATCAATTTATTTTAATTTCAAAAAATTAGAAATATTATAATACTTATAGCCAGGTGATTTTATATTTACCTCGTCAAATTGCTATTAAAATAATAAAAATATATCAAAAAACACTGTCTTTTGATCATGGTTGGTTTAAAATCTTTTTTCCTAATGGTTACTGCCGTTTTCGACCAACCTGTAGTGAATATGCCTTGCAGGCAATTTCTCAACAAGGACTATTTAAAGGAGGTTTAAAAGCTTTATGGAGAGTCGTTCGCTGTAATCCATTTAATCAAGGAGGTTGGGATCCTCTTAAATAATATTATGTCAGATCTATTTCAAGTTTTATTTTATCAACCAATATTAAATTTATTAGTTTTTTTATATAATGTTATTCCTGGGAATGATATCGGTGTGGCTATTGTCGTTATGACAGTTGCGATTCGTTTAGTTTTGATGCCATTGTCTAAACAGTCAATCAAGTCGCAGAAATCCATGCAAGACATACAGCCGAAGGTTAATGAGATTAAGAAAAAATACGCTAATAATAAAGAAGAAATGGGTCGGCAGATGATGGCTTTGTACAAAGAGGAAAAAGTAAATCCTTTTTCTTCTTGCCTTCCCCTACTAATTCAATTGCCTTTTCTTTGGGCTGTTTTTAAGGTTTTTAGGGATGGATTAAATGGCGGTTCCTTAGATTTGGTTTATGGATTTATTGCTAGACCAGAAATAATCAATCCTATTTCGTTGGGTTTTATTGATTTGTCTAGGCCAAATGTTTGTTTGGCAGTGTTGGCTGGCTTGGCTCAATTTTGGCAAGTAAAAATGTTGTCAAGAACAAAACCACAAGTAAAAGCAGAAGCTTCAAAAGACGAAGACATGATGGCAATTATGAATAAACAAATGTTGTATTTTATGCCGGCGTTAACTGTTTTTATCGGATTGACGTTTCCTGGTGGTTTAGCCCTGTATTGGTTAATTACTACGCTACTTACTGCTGTTCAGCAATTATATTTGTTCAAAAAGAAGGAGCCAGTCCCAAGTACTCAATAAAAAAACAGACAGCTACTGTAACTGTCTGTCATAGATTAAAGATAGTTTTAAAAATTTCTTTCTCGGCCGACAATTATTTTTAATTTTTGTTTTAAGACACTTATTTTAACGGGTGTTTTTATTTTTACTAAACCGTCAATAATCATAGGCTGCTTATTATTATTGATGGTGATTTTTTTTATCGGGAAAATAGAATTATTTTTTTCATTTGAAATATAAAAATTTTTACCGTCAACATTAATTAATAATTCAAGCATGCCATCTTGCGGGTTGAATTTACCGTCTTTAGATAGATTTTTTACAATAAGCTGTCCCCTTTTTTGTATTTCGATTGAATAATCTTGACTAACCTCTACTGTTGTTCCGACAGTCCCAATAGCGGCTGTGGAGAGAAAAAAAGTAGTATTAGCCACACCCAAATCAAGCGACGTTATTCGTCTAGCTGACAAAATATTGCAGGCGTTTTCCATGTCTGTAATACCCAGAGCCATGGCAGTGTCGTTATTTTTTTCTCCAATAGGAATTATTCCTAGAGGAACATTTCGTCCGGCAGTAGTATTTAAAACTTGATTAACGGTTTGGTCGTTTCCAACGGCAATAATGGTTTTTGCCCCTTGTTTGATTTCATGATCAACAATATCGTGAATATTTGTTATTATACCCATTCTAGATATTCTGCCGTTTAGTCCCAAATCAGTGATTCGGGTTTCTAAACGCGCTAAAATACGGTCATATTTTTTTTGATTCAAAAATGAATCATAAATGTAGACATGCATCTTTTAAAGATTAGTTATTCAGCTTTAATCGCTTCAGACTTGTTAGTTTCCCCAGCGCTCATAACACATTTGCCGTTTATGATTGCTCCTTTTTCAATTGATAGAATTGGTGCTTCAATATCGCCAAAGATTTTTGCTGAAGAAGATATTTCCAGATACCCCTTAGTCTTTATGTTACCCTTTATTTCTCCTCCAATCTTAGCTTCTTTTGCTTCTATGCTGGCGGTTACTTTAGCTTTTTCACCAATAGTAAGATTTCCACTCGTTTTTAAGGTACCACTAAGGATTCCTTCAATAATAATATTACCCATTCCGTGAAAATCCCCTTTTACTTTAACTGAAGGACCAATAACTGTTTCAAAATCTTTAAATTCCCCTCCTTGCATCTGTTTGTTAAACATAGTTTTTATTTAAATATAATTAATA
>CAZKKV010000017.1:0-19621 GCA_964553705.1 uncultured Gammaproteobacteria bacterium | reverse complement strand
CCACTGCTTGTCCTCCGAAGCTTTAGCGTAGGCGGAAGCTATGGGCGCTTGTTTTTTTGTTTGATGTGCGGGCAAATAAAAAAGGAATATTATCGCATTCCTTAATTATAAAGTATCATTTATAGAGTTTTTTTTCAAGCTTTGTTTAAACCGGTAGTTTGTTTAATTTGCTTTCAATTAAATCCACAATAGTTTTTTCAATTTCTACTAGTGGTTTATTTATTTCTATTGTAGCCAGGCTTTTAGTGCCAGTTGGATTATATTCTCTCAACAGATCTAGCGAGTCAATATTTTTGATTGAATAAACGATGGCGTTTGTTTGAGTATCTTTAGTCTGATTATTTTTTTCGTAAAATAATACAATAACCTTAGCTTGCGGTATGTTTATTATTAATTCGTCAATGACGTCAATCAAGTCTTTCTCGCAGGAATTAGTTCGGTCAAAATCAGCGCAGTTCAGCGTTGACCAAATAAGCTTGTTATCCAATTTACTTGCTAGTCTGGCTAAGACTCTACCCCAAAGCTTAAGGACGTTTAAACTTCTTGAGCGGTAAATTTGATTAACTACTTCTTCTCGACGACCACCCATAGAGACTAATTGCGAAGCAGCCAATAGAGATTTGGGAGTGATATTGGATGTTTTGAAACTTTTTGTTTCAGTTATCATGCCAGCCAACAAACAGGTGGCTATGTTTTCATCTATATATTCACGACTATAGCTATCGAATAAAGAAAATAATAATTCAGTAGTTGAGATAGCTGTTAGTTCTACTAAATTAATTTGGCCGAAGTCTTCATTGTCAGAATTATGATCAATGTTAATAATTGGAACTTGATAAAAAAATTCCGTGTCGTTATCGTAAATTTTTCCCAGGGATTCAAGATCTGGCGTGTCAACGGTAATGATTAAATCATATTTAAAACCGCTTGAATGTGACGCAATATCTTCTTCAGTAAAAAAACCATCTTTAGGAGATATAATAAAATTTAATTTATTTTCTTCCCTCTTGTATTTTATCTGACTAACGTTGGTATCTGTGATATCTAAAGAGATAATGAATTTTCGTAGATTATCTAGTGAGCCGGAGATTTGTTCAAAATTAGGTAAAAAAGAAAAAAGTTTACCTGACTCATTTTTTTCAGCGGCAACATCTACTTTTTTATCCATTTTTTTGATAAACAAAAAAAGAGCCAGAGCAGAAGCAACAGAATCACCTGTCCAGGTTTTTTTAAAAGTAATCAAAATATTATTGGCTTTTTTTATTTGTTCAAAAATTTGTTGTTCAGTTGTTAACATAATAGCTATTAGCTAATCGTGTAAGTAATTTATCAATATATATAATTTTTTTGCTTGTGTCAAGTCAAAGTAAATTAGAGAAAACAGATGATACTGATGGTATAAGGTTAGCTAAATTTTCTTGCCAAAACAGGTTGGTTTTGGTACGCTAAAATAAGATAAAATATATTGAAATAAAACGTTAAAAATGTTTTATTATGTTTTTAATTTATGAATAAAGAAATTCCAAAAAGCTATAATCCAGCTGATTATGAAGATAAAATTTATCAGCAATGGGAAGAGTCTGGATATTTTAATCCTGACAATTGTATTAAAGATGGTATAGCTAAGGAAGAGGCAGATTCCTACACGATTTCAATGCCACCTCCGAACAGAACAGGCGTGCTTCATATGGGACATGCCGTTATGTTGGTTGTTGAAGATATTTTGACTAGATACCACAGAATGAAAGGTGAAAAAACATTGTGGTTACCAGGCTCTGATCATGCAGCTATTGCTACTCAAACTAAAGTTGAAAAGATTATAAAAGAAGAAGGCACAAACAGACATGAAATGGGTAGGGAAAAATTTCTTGCCAGAGTTGTTAAATTTGCTCAAGAATCACATGATACAATAGTTAATCAAGTCAAAAAAATAGGTAGTTCCTGTGACTGGTCAAGAGAAGCCTATACTTTTGACGAAATTAGGAATAAAGCTGTCAGAAGTGTTTTTAAATTAATGTATGATGACGGGTTAATTTACCGTGGAGACAGAGTTGTTAATTGGTGTCCGCGTTGTCATTCAACTCTGGCTGATGATGAAGTGGAATATGAAGCACAGAAAGGCAAAATGTATACTTTTAAATATAACAAAGATTTTCCATTTACTATAGCCACAACTCGTCCTGAGACAAAACTAGGCGACACAGCAGTGGCGGTTAATCCTGACGACGAAAGATATAAAAAATATGTCGGTAAAGTATTTAAAGTGAATTTTGTCGGAATTGACTTGGAAGTAAAAATAATTGCTGATAAAGAAGTTGAGACAGATTTTGGTACTGGAGCTTTAGGTGTAACACCGGCTCACTCAATGATTGATTGGCAGATGGCACAGGAAAATAATTTGAAGATAATAAAAGTAATTAATGAAGACGGCAATATCCATCAGGGTTTTGGTGAATATTCAGAAAAAACCGTCTTGGAAGCAAGAGAGTTGGTTGTTAAAAAATTAAAAGATAGCGGCTTATTAGAAAAGGAAGAAGAAATAGATAATAATTTATCATTATGTTATCGCTGTAATACACCGATTGAACCTTTGCCGAGTTTACAGTGGTTTATTGATGTCAATAAAAAAATTGCTAAATATAAAAAATCAATCAAAGAGTTAAGTTTGGAAGCAGTAAGAAAAGGTGTATTTGGTCGAGACAAGATAAAGATTGTGCCAGAGAGATTTGAAAAGATTTATTTCAATTGGATGGAAAATTTGCGTGATTGGTGTATTAGTCGGCAGATTTGGTTCGGTCACCAGGTACCAGTTTGGCATAAAGATGATAAAATTTACGTTGGAGTTGAATCGCCGACAGAAGAAGGGTGGGTTCAAGATGAAGACACTCTAGATACTTGGTTTTCTTCTGGTCTTTGGACCTTTTCTACTTTAGCTAATAAGCCAGAACAAATAGAAATAAAAGATGGTAAGATTTTTATAGATAGTGATGATTTTAAAACTTATCATCCAACTTCTGTTTTAGAAACAGGTTATGATATTTTATTTTTTTGGGTAGCTCGGATGATTATTATGACGACTTATGCAACTGGCGATATTCCATTTCAAGACGTTTATCTCCATGGTTTAGTCAAAGATGCTAACGGCAGAAAAATGAGCAAGTCGTTGGGTAATGCTATTGATCCATTAGAAAGTTTTAAAAAATATGGTACAGATGCTACTCGATTATCTTTGATTATAGGCACTACTCCAGGAAATGATACAAATTTGAGTGAGGAAAAAATTGCTGGTTTAAGAAATTTTGTTAATAAGTTATGGAATGTATCTAGATATATTTTACCAAATATTGAAAAAGGAGAAATTGATTTTGATGTCGATAAATTAACAATGACCGAGAATTGGATATTAATGAAGTTACATGTCTTGATTAAAGAAGTAACGGAAGATTTGGATAATTATAATTTTTCATCAGCTGGAGAGAAGCTAAGAGGATTTACTCGAAATGATTTAGCAGATTGGTATTTAGAATCAAGCAAATTTGAAAAGAGTGAACAGAGAGGAAAGGTTTTGTATTATATTTTAAAAAATTTATTAATATTATGCCATCCTTTTATTCCTTTTATTACCGAGGCAATATGGCGTGAAATGAAGGGAGATAATCTACTGATAGTTCAAAAATGGCCGGAAAAAATGCCAGAAAGAACAGAAAATAATTTTGAAATAGTACAAAACGTTATTACGGCGATTCGTAATGCACGTGCAGAAAACAAGGTTGAACCAGCAAAAAAAATAAAAGTAGTAATTTATGCAGGAGATAAATTTGATTCTCTCGCAACTCAGGAAGTATTATTGGTATCTTTGCGAACAGGGATTGCAAAAGATGGATTGGAAATAAAAAAAGAGGGAGAAAAGATTGATGATGCTATTTTTGTTACAGTAAATGGAATCAAAATATATTTAATTGGTGCGATAGATAAAGCAAAAGAAGCAGAAAGAATTAAAAAAGAAATTAGTGAGCAGGAAAAATTAGTTAAAAATCAAGAAAAAAAATTAGCCAACAAAGACTTTACTAACAAAGCTCCAGTAGATGTAGTTAGCCAAGAAAAAGAAAAACTTGAATTGTGGCGTCAGAATTTAAGTAAATTGCAAGAGCAATTAAAAAATATAAAATAAATTAAAAATATGGCCAAAGTTATTGTTGATAAAAATAAGGTTGAAGAAGTTCTAACGCGAGGAGTTGAAAATATTTATTCCAACAAAGCTGATTTAAAAAAAATATTGCTGTCAGGAAAAAGAATTAGACTGTATTGCGGTTTTGATCCTAGTGCAACGTCATTGCATATTGGTAATGCTATTTTGATTAATAAATTAGCTCAGTTTCAAGAAATGGGGCACGAAGTTATTTTTTTAATAGGTGATTTTACTGGAATGATTGGCGATCCAACTGATAAAAGTTCAGCTAGAAAGAAATTAACTAGAAAAGAAGTTTTGAAAAATTGCGCTAGTTATAAAAAACAAGCTTCAGCTTATTTGAAATTTGATGGCGTTAATCCAGCGAAGATAATGTATAATAGCCAGTGGAGTGATAAATTAAGCTTTAAAGATTTAATTGAAGTGTCGTCAAATTTTACGGTTCAGCAGATGATAATTCGTGATATGTTTCAAGAAAGAATGAAACAAGAAAAGCCGATATATTTACATGAATTTTTATATCCTTTAGCACAGGCTTATGACAGTGTAGAAATGGATGTGGATTTGGAAATCGGTGGTAATGATCAGATGTTTAACATGATGTGTGGTCGCGACTTAATGAAAGCCGTCAAGGGGAAAGAAAAGTTTGTCCTAACAACTAAATTATTAACTGATGCAGAGGGTAAAAAAATGGGCAAGACTGAGGGTAATATCGTGAATTTAGATGAGACGTCAGAAAATATGTACGGTCAGATAATGTCATGGCCTGACGGTGTAATTTTTCCTGGTTTTGAATTATGTACAAACGTTTCTATGACCGAATTGGCTGAAGTTTGGAAAAAGCTTGAAAATAAAAGTACCAATCCGCGCGATTTAAAAATGAAGTTAGCTTATGAAGTAACTAGAATTAATCATGGTGAGAAAAAAGCCAAAGAAGCTGAAGATAATTTTATAAAAACGGTTCAAAAAAAAGAAATACCAGATGAAATTACAAATTACGAATTATCAATTACGAATTTGAAAATAGTAGATTTATTGGTCGAGGTAAAGCTTGCGAGTAGTAAAAGTGAAGCGCGACGATTGATTGAGCAAGGTGGAGTTAAAGTGGATGGAGAGGTTATAAAAGATATAAACAAAGAAATTAAAATCACTAAAGATGGTATTTTAGTGCAAAAAGGTAAAAGAGGGTTTGTTAAAGTAAAAAAGAATTAAATTAAAGCTGCCACTTGGGCGTTACTTTTTATGACTAAAAAGTAACCAAAAAGTCTTGGGGTGCCTTATTCCCCGTCATTCGACGGGGTGAACGCTTTTAAGCTTAGGCCTGCCCCGCAGTATTGCGGGGACACACCCCAAACCCATTGGTGATTTTTAAATTTTTTTTAGTTTTGAGAATAAAATTATGTGGAATATTCTTGATAAAATTATTATAATAATTTCGGCATTATGGATTTTGTATTTATATATAGATAACAGAAGATTTAAAGGATTTGATATTGATAAAAAAATAAAATTATTAGAAGTAGAAATTGAAAAATGTAACGCCGAACGTTTAAATGAAAGTGATCATCCACGTATTTCATTAGAACCTTTTGATTACAATAAACGAAATATAGAGTACAAAAGTAAAATTGAGAAATTAGTAATTGAATTAAAATACTTGCAGAGATTGAAAAAGTATAGATGGATTTTTAGTAAAATAAAATTATAAATTTAATTTTGTATATTTTAAAAATTCAAACATTAATAATTGATTAAAAATTCAAAATTAGAAATTAAAAATTATAAAATAGAATGTCTTCATTGGATAAAATAAAAAGTAAAATAACCAAAGAAGTTAATCGGGCAATTGGCAAAGGAATAGTTGCGGTAACTGATATTATTTTTTCGCCGAATATAAAGTTCGGCGATTTAAGTTTGTCCTGTTTCACTATTGCCAAAGACATGAAGCTCTCACCAATGGAATTGGCTAGGCAACTAGTTGGCAAAATCAAGTCAGAGGATATTGACTGCGGGATAAAAGCTATTGGTCCGTATTTAAATTTTACTTTAAATAAAATTAACTTAGCGAAAGAAGTGATTAGCGAAGTAGAAAAAGAAGAAAATAATTATGGTTTTAATAATGGAGGGAAGAACAAAAAAGTTTTAATTGAATATTCTAATGTTAATACGCATAAAGAGTATCATGTCGGTCATTTGAGAAATATTTGCTACGGCGATGCAATAAATAGGATTTTATTAGCTAACAATTATAAAGCAACTCCAATTTCATATATAAATGATTTTGGTATTCATACGGCAAAAACTCTTTGGGCATTGGAAAATTTTTATAAAAAAGAAAAGTTGCCAGATGATAAGGGATATTTTCTGGGTAAAGTTTATGTTCAATCTTGTTTGGAAGCCGAAAAAGACGAGACAGCCAAAGAAAAAATTGGTTTGATAATGAAAAAAATTGAAAGTCGACAAGGACCAGAATATAAAATGTGGGAAAAAACCAGAAAATGGAGTATTGATAGCTTTGCTAAGATTTATAAAGAATTGGATGTAAAATTTGATCATATTTTTTATGAAAGTGAATATATTGATAAAGGTTTAGATATTGTCGCTAAATTATACAAAAAAGAAATATTAACAAAAAGTCAGGGAGCGATTATTGCTGATTTAGAGAAAGAAGATTTGGGTGTTTTGATGTTTATTCGGTCAGATGGTACAGCTCTTTATCCAGTAGCCGACATGGCCTTGGCTGAAGGTAAGAGAAAAAAATACAAACCTAATCAATCAATCTATATTGTAGACATTAGACAGGGACAGTATTTCAAACAATTATTTGCTGTTTTAAAAAAACTTGGTCATGACGAGAATTTGATACATTTGGGTTATGATTTTGTGAAATTGCCAGATGGTATGATGTCGTCCAGAATCGGTAATGTCATAACCTACAAAGAGCTACGTCAACAGGCGATAAAGAAAGCGACAGCTGAAACAAAAAAACGTCACAAAAACTGGAGTGAGAAAAAAATAATCAAAGTTGCAGAAAAAATAGTTAATGGCGCAATAAAATTTGAGATGATTAAAGTTGGTGCTGACAAAATAATTACTTTTGATATTAATCAGGCTTTGCGTTTTGACGGTTTTACCGCTGCGTATCTGCAATATACTTATGCTAGAATAAATAGTATTTTAAATAAGTCGAAAGTTAAAAGTTTAAAGTTAGAAAGTATAGATTATAGTAATTTAAATCACGAGAAAGAAGGTGAATTAGCTATGAAATTATTTAAATATCCGGAAATAGTAAAAAAAGCTGGTTCGGAGTTTAATCCGTCAGAAATTTCTAGATATTTATTTGAATTAGCGCAGTTATTTAATGATTATTATCATCTTGTGCCAGTACTGAAATCAAAAGAAGAAATTAAATTAGCCAGACTGGCCTTGATTAAATCCATCAATCAAATAATTAAAAATGGTTTAGAATTATTAGGCATAGGAGTAATAGAGGAAATGTAGATTTTTTTATTTTTAATAAAGTTTTAAAAGGGAGAATTGATTTTATAGAAAAGAAAGTAACAAAAGAAATAAAAGATGTCCAGGATTTGTTGAAATAATTTAAAATTGATTGGTAGTTCTCGGAATATATCCATATTCTTGACAGGACTTTACTAATTGTATAATTTGAAAGAGAAGGGGATTGGCGCCTTTCTTAAGAAACTCAATATAATTAAGGTGGCTCGCTAACTTTGGCGGGCAAACTAGATGGAACCGCGGAGTTTTGATTGATAAAAAACCTCGTTCTAGTCCCGCTACTAAAAATTTATTTGTGGCGTAAGAGGGGTTAGTGCGAGGTTTTTAAATTGCTAAAATAAAAATATAACTAAAGAAAAAAATTAAAAGTCGCCGTGGGTTAGAATATAGATTGAGAGAAAACTAGGCGTAAAGTTTTATTATGTTTTTTATGGAATTTATTAGTGAAATTTTTAATTTAATATTGCAAACAGCATCTGAATGGGGATATTTAGGGATATTTGCGTTGATGGCCGTTGAAAGTTCGTTTATTCCTTTTCCATCAGAAGTAATTATACCACCAGTGGCTTATTTGGCTCAGCAGGGGGAGTTTAATATATTTTTAGTTATTATCCTTGGAATTATTGGCAGTTTAGTGGGCTCTTCAGTTAATTATTGGTTGGCTCGGAGTCTTGGAAGAACAGTTGTTTATTCGCTGGTTGAAAAAAAATGGGCAAAGATATTTTTGCTTGACCGACCAAAACTTGAGAAGGCAGAAAAATATTTTCTTGACTATGGGAATAGCTCGACTTTTATCGGGCGATTAGTACCGGCAATTAGACAACTTATTTCTTTGCCCGCTGGTTTTACTAAGATGAATTATAAAGATTTTGCTTGGTATACTTGTTTAGGTTCTGGTCTTTGGGTTTCTATTCTGGGTATTTTAGGATATTTATTTGGTGCAAACCAAGAGATGTTGAAAGAATATTATCATTTGATTTCTGTAATCGGTGTTTTATTAGCTATTATATTTGTTTTATTAATAATTTATAATAAAAAATCGAAAATAAAAGAATAATCATATGAAAAAGAATAATTTAACTATGGAAACAATAGTGTCATTGGCTAAGCGTCGTGGCTTTGTATTTCCTTCTTCAGAAATATACGGTGGTTTTGCCGCAATTTATGACTATGGTTCTTATGGTGTGGAATTAGCTAATAATATTAAAAATTCTTGGTGGCGTAATATGGTGCAAGAACGAGAAGACATAGTTGGTTTAAATTCAAGTATTTTTATGAGTCCAAAAATTTGGGAAGCTTCCGGGCATGTGTCTGGATTTTCTGATCCATTGGCTGAGTGTAAAAACTGTCATAGTCGTATCAGAGTAGATCATTTATTAGAAGATGTTGGAGTTCAGGCTGACGAAAAAATGACTGAAGAAGAAATACAAAAATTATTTGATAAGAATAAAGATAAATTGAAATGTCCTAATTGCGGAAAAAAGGATTTTACTGATATCAAAAAATTTAACTTATTAGTTAAATCAAATTTAGGAAACTTTACTGAAGACTGGGATAAAGAACCAGTCTATTTACGTGGTGAAACTTGCCAAGGCATTTACGTCAATTATAAAAATGTTTTAGATTCAGTTCGAGTCAAAGTGCCTTTTGGTATTGCTCAAACTGGCAAAGCTTTTCGCAATGAAATTACTGCTCGACAGTTTGTTTTTCGTACTCGTGAGTTTGAGCAAATGGAAATGCAATATTTTGTTTTGCCAAAAGAAGAAATGAAAGAATATGAAAAATTAAAAAAATATCGTTGGCAGTATTATTTAGACCTGGGTATTAAAGAAAAAAATTTAAAATGGCATAAGCATGAAAATTTAGTTTTTTATGCCAAAGAAGCTTATGACATTGAATATAATTTTCCATTTGGTTTTAAAGAACTGGAAGGTGTGCATGCCAGAGGAAACTACGATTTAACTCAGCATTCTAAACATTCAGGCAAAGATTTAAATTATATAGATCCAATAACCAAAGAAAAGTATTTACCGCATATTATTGAATCTTCAGTCGGAGTTGGGCGAACATTACTAGCGGTGATGTGTGATGCTTATACCGAAGAAGAAGTGAATGGCGAGACTAGAGTAGTAATGAAATTTGATAAAAAATTGGCGCCAATTAAAATTGCTGTTTTTCCATTATTAAAAAATAAGCCGGAATTAGTCAAACAAGCCAAAGAAATTTTTAATAGATTGAAATTAAAATATATGTGCGAGTTTGATGACAATGGTAATATCGGCAAAAGATATAGACGACAGGATGAAATCGGTACGCCTTATTGTGTGACTGTTGATTTTGATACGATTGAAAAAGATAATTCAGTAACGGTTCGAGATCGCGATACCATGGAACAAGAACGGGTAAAAGTAAATGATTTGGCAGATTATTTCAGTGGTAAATTTGAATGTTAATTTAGTTTTTATAAGGGCATGAAAATTGATTTGGAATTATTATCAATTCAAAATCCATGGTGGGTAAGTTTGGGCGGAATTGATCGTCAGACAACCGGTTTGAAGTTCGATCCGGTAATTGAAGTGTATGAAAAAAATAAATTCAAATGGCAACCGGAAATATTCGATGCGTCAAAGGTTGCGTCAGGTCAAGTTCACGTACTTTATGGACCGCGTAGTTTAGGAAAAACTACTTTTGCTAAATTGGCAATAAAAAAATTAATTGAAGTTGAAAAAGTTAATCCAGATAATATTTTTTATTATTCTTGTCACAATTTGGATACTTTTGAGCAGTTGAATGAAATAATAAAAATATTTTTAAAATGGCGTCGGTCAACCAAGCTTGGTCGACTTTTTTTATTTATTGATGAAATTAGTTTAGTAAAAAATTGGCAAAAAGGAATAAAATACCTTTTGGATTCAGGTAAATTTAAAAAGACCTCAATCGTTTTACTTGCTTCAGTTTTGGACAAAAATATTCCGAAAGAAAAAAAATGGCAACCGAAAATTGTGGCTAGCTTTGATTTCGGCGGTTTTTTAAAATTAATAAATTTAGAATTATCAGAGAAAATTAGTTCAGATAATTATCTTCGTTTTTATAATCAATTAGAATACTATCAGGACATTTATTTTTTAACCGGCGGGTTTATTCCGGCAATAAGCGAGTTTAAGAATCGTGGCTCAGTCAGTCAGGGAATTTATAGTAATTATTTATATTGGTTAATCGCTGATATTGCTAAATTAGGTCGAGATCCCATTCTAGTGAGACAGATAATGGAAAACATTATAGACAATTTGGGTCAGCCAATTGGTTTTCAAACTATTGCCAAAAAAACAAAAGCCAAGTCGCATACGACCGTGGCTGATTATTTGGAAATTTTAGAATCAATGTTTGCTTTAAAAATGGTTTACCAGACAGATGGTAGAAAATTTTCAACAGCTAAAGCAAAAAAAGTTTATTTCAGAGACCCGTTTTTATTTTGGCTTTTTTATGCTTATGTTGGAGGAGCTTTAAATTATTGGCAATTTTCTAGAGAGAAGCTTCATCGTCAGGATATATTTTCTATTTTGGTTGAAAATGTTGTCTTTAGCCATTTAATTAAGGATGAAACGTTATCTACTTGGGGACGACGGGTTAATTATTGGCGAGATAGAGCCAAAAACTTAGAAATTGATTTTTTAGTTCATCAGGGCACAAAAATTTGCCCAATATTAATTCGCTATCACAAAAAAATTTCTGACAACGATAAAGCCATTATAAAAAAAGCCGGTTTCAAGAAGGGGATTATTATCAGCGGTAAGGAATTAGATTTGTCTGGACAGGTAAAAATAATGCCTTTGACGTATTTTTTGTTGTTTTATAAAGAGATGCTAAAATAAAATTTATAATTATTGTCCTATTCTGGCGTGGAATTTTGCTTTAATTTGGCGCGGTGTAATACCGTGTTTTTTGTTGTACTCTTTTTGTTTTTTTCGTCGACGCTTGGTTTCATTTATAGTATAACGTATGGCTGGCGTGATTTTATCGGCGTACAATATAGCTTTGCCTTCAATATGGCGGGCGGCTCGGCCGATAGTTTGAATTAGCGATGTTTCATTGCGCAAAAAACCAGACATGTCTGCGTCTAGAATAGCCACCAAGGAAACCTCTGGTAAATCCAATCCTTCGCGTAAAAGATTTATACCGACCAAAACGTCATATTTGCCTTGTCTTAAGTCGCGCAAAATATCAATTCGTTCCAGTGTTTCTACTTCACTGTGCAAATACTGAACTTTTATACCTTGCTCCCTTAAATAGTCTGTTAATTCTTCGGACATTCTTTTTGTAAGCGTTGTAACCAAGACTCGTTGCTTTTTTTCAACGCGTTTTTTGATTTCGTTTATTAGATCAGGAATTTGATTTTTAGCTGGACGAATTTCAACTTCGGGGTCTAGGAGTCCGGTCGGACGAATCAATTGTTCGGCGGTTTGTGCGGAATTTTTAATTTCGTATTCTCCTGGCGTGGCGCTAGAATAAATTATTTGGTTTATTTGTAAATCAAACTCAGCAAAATTGAGCGGTCGATTATCACGGGCTGACGGTAAGCGAAAACCAAAATCAATTAGTGTTTGCTTGCGCGATTGGTCGCCGGCGTACATACCGCGGATTTGTGGTAGAGTAGCGTGTGATTCATCTATAATTATTAGATAATCTTGTGGAAAAAAATCCAATAGAGTTGCTGGCGGTTCTCCGGCGTTTCGTCCGGTTAAATGGCGCGAGTAATTTTCTATGCCATTGCAATAGCCGACCTGCTCAATCATTTCCAAATCGTAATTGGTTTTTTTGTCCAACCGGTATGCCTCAACATCTTTGCCTTGTTTTTTTAATTCTTTTAACCTGACTTTTAATTCTTTTTTTATTTCAGCTAAAGCTTTGGTTATTTTATCCTCTGAAATCATGAAATGTTTAGCTGGTAGAATAAAAATTTTATTCAATTTTGCAGTTAGTTTATCCTTTGAATTAGTCGGGACGATAGACAAAGCAAAACCGGGTCTTACATTAAAATAATAGATATTTTCTATTTGGTCGCCGAGCATTTCTATTTTGGCAATTGCTTCTCCAGTCGCTAGATAGATGTCAATATTTTCGCCTCTAACGCGAAATTGACCGCGAGAAAAAGAGATGTCGTTTCTTTCATATTGGATTTTAACCAGATGTCTTAAAAGTTCATTACGTTTAATTTTTTGTCCGACTTCAAATTTGACACCCATATTTTTGTAATCAGAGCGTTCGCCAATACCATAAATACAAGA
The DNA here is from genome assembly GCA_964553705.1 of uncultured Gammaproteobacteria bacterium. Lineage (GTDB taxonomy): Bacteria > Patescibacteriota > Patescibacteriia > Patescibacteriales > GWC2-42-12 > CAYXNZ01. The sequence goes on along the minus strand of CAZKKV010000017.1, from coordinate 6,631 downwards.
GACACTAGCAATAATCAGAGTGTCTTCTCTGTTAATTAGTGATTGAGTAGCGGCATGACGTAGGCGGTCTATCTCTTCATTGATAGCTGTTGTTTTTTCTATGTAAGTGTCAGTGTGGGGTAGGTAAGCCTCTGGCTGATAGTAATCGTAATAAGAAACAAAATAGTGAACGGCATTGTTAGGAAAAAATTGCTTGAATTCGCCATAAAGCTGGGCAGCCAAAGTTTTATTATGGGATATGACAATAGTTGGTTTTTGGATAGCATCAATTACCTTGGCCATAGTAAAAGTTTTACCGCTGCCAGTCACACCCAAAAGAGTTTGGTCGCGACAACCTTTTTTGAGTCCGTCGGTTAGTTTAGCGATTGCTTCTGGTTGGTCGCCAGTAGCAGTAAAGTCGCTTTTTAGCTCAAACTTCATATATTTTGTCTATAATCTATTAATTATAGCAAAGATTGGATAAAATAAAAGATTAGCTAAAAGATTTAAGTAAAGGTAAAAGTATTTTTGACAAGAGGCTTATTTTAGGCTAAAGTAAAACATATAATTCAAAGTAATGCTATTAAAATATGGACAAAAAACAACCAACACCAAAACAAAATTACAACCCTTTTCCAGCGATGGAAGAGGAGGTTTTAAATTTTTGGGAAAAAAATAAAATTTTTGAAAAATCTTTAGAAGGGAAAGACAAAGATTATGTTTTTTATGATGGACCACCGTTCGCTACTGGCGAACCACATTATGGTCATATTGTCGCTAGTATTATGAAAGATGCTGTGCCGAGATATTGGACAATGAAAGGATATCATATAGAGAGAAAATGGGGTTGGGATTGTCATGGTTTACCAGTTGAAAATTTAGCTGAAAAAGAACTGGGTTTAAAAGATAAAACTGATATTGAAAAATACGGAGTAGAGAAATTTAATGATTATTGCAAAAGTATTGTGATGCGTTATGCCACAGAATGGAAAAAAACTATCAGAAGCATTGGACGTTGGGTAGACATGGAGAACGATTACAAAACCATGGACTCAAATTATATGGAATCGATTTGGTGGGTGTTTAAAAGTTTGTGGGATAAGGATTTAGTCTATCAGGGGTATAAAGCGATGCATATTTGTCCGCGTTGTGGTACGACTCTATCAAATTTTGAAGTAGCACAAAATTATAAAGATATCAAAGACTTATCAGTGACTGTTAAGTTTGAACTAGAAGATGAGACCTCACCCCAACCCTCTCCTTCGCAAGGAGAGGAAGAAAAAACGTATGTTTTGGCTTGGACAACTACACCCTGGACATTGGTTGGCAATGTAGCATTGGCGGTGGGAGAGGATATTAAATATGCTGAAGTAATTTATAAAAATGAAAAATTTATTGTTGCGGAAAGTTTGTTAACTAAAATTTTTCCTTTCGGAGATGGCTCGGAAAGAACTTGGATAACAAGCAGAACATTCAAAGGTAAAGATTTGATTGGTAAAAAATATAAGCCGTTATTTGATTATTATAAAGATATTGATTTAGAAAATAAAGAAAATGGTTGGAAAATTTATGGCGCTGATTTTGTGACCACCGAAGACGGTACAGGTGTTGTTCATATTGCTCCGGCCTTTGGTGAAGACGACATGAATATGGGTCAAGAATACAAATTGCCTTTTATTCAGCATGTTGATAGTTCAGGTAGATTTACAGAAGAAGTAAAAGATTGGCCGGGCATTGAGGTAAAACCAATCGGAGATACACAAGCAACTGATAAAAAAGTGATTGCTTGGTTAGAAGAAAATAAAAAATTATTTAGTCAAGAAAAATATGAGCATAGCTATCCGCATTGTTGGCGATGTGAAACCCCATTACTTAACTATGCAACTACTTCGTGGTTTGTGAAGGTAACGAAAATTAGAGATGAACTCGTAAAAAATAATCAGAAAATTAATTGGGTGCCGGACAATATAAAGGATGGACGTTTTGGTAAATGGTTGGAGCAGGCTCGCGATTGGGCGGTTAGTCGTAATCGTTATTGGGGTACACCTTTACCAGTTTGGATTTGTGATAAATGTGATTATCGCATGACAATTGGTTCAAGAGAAGAATTGGAAAAATTAAGTGGAGAGAAAGTTGAAGATTTACATAAGCAATTTGTTGATAAGATAGAATTTAAATGCGAAAAGTGCGATGGAACAATGAAGCGTATTCCAGAGGTTTTTGATTGCTGGTTTGAATCAGGCTCTATGCCTTACGGACAGGAACATTATCCTTTTGAAAATAAAGAGAGATTTGAGAAAAATTTTCCAGCCAATTTTATTGCTGAAGGAGTTGATCAAACTCGTGGTTGGTTTTATACCCTAATTGTTCTGTCTACGGCTTTATTTAATAAAGAAATGGCACAAAACGTGATTGTTAATGGTATTGTACTAGCTAAAGATGGTCAAAAGATGAGCAAAAGATTAAGGAATTATCCAGATCCAGCAGAAATTTTTGAGAAATATAGCGCTGATGCGATGCGTTATTATTTGTTTGCTTCACCAGTTTTAATAGCGGAAAATTTAAATTTTTCTGAGGATGGTGTAAAAGAAACAATGAGGAAAATTTCCATGCTTTTATGGAATGTTTATAAATTTTACGGAATGTATGCTGACGAATTAAAAGTTGAAAGTTCAAAAGTAAAAAGTGATAATGTTTTAGATAAGTGGATTTTAGCCAGATTAAATCAGTTGACAACTGAAGTAACGAAGAGTATGGACGGCTATGTATTGCCAAAGGCTGTTCGTCCGATTGGGGAATTTATTGATGATTTATCTACCTGGTATATTCGTCGTTCCAGAGATCGTTTTAAAGGCGATGATGAGAATGATAAGCAAACAGCTTTGGCTATAACAAATTATGTATTGGTTGAATTGGCAAAAGTAATGGCGCCATTTACGCCGTTTATAGCAGAGCAAATTTGGCAGAGAGTGACTGGTAATAATTTTTCTAATAAAAATAAATCAGTTCATTTAGAGGCATGGCCTGAGATAGAAAAAGTTAATGAAAATATTTTAGGTGACATGGTGATAGTTAGAAAAGTTGTAGAATTAGGATTAGCAAAAAGAGATGAGGCTGGCATAAAGGTTCGACAGCCACTTTCTGAATTAAAAGTTAAAAACTGTGAATTAAAAAACGAATATACTGATTTAATTAAAGATGAAATCAATGTGAAACAAGTCGTTTGTGAAAAGGGTAGTGGTGATTTAGTTGTTGAATTAGTGACAGAGTTAACTCCTGAATTAAAACAAGAAGGAATGAAAAGAGAAATTGTCCGTTCGGTAAATAACGCGCGTAAGCAAGCTGGTTTAACTATTCAAGACAAAATAATTTTAGGTTGGCAGAGTGATGGTGAAGAAGTGCAAAAAGTATTTAGTGAGATGGGCGAAGAAATAAAGAAAGACACTTTAAGCGAAGAGATTGAAAATAAGATTAACGAAGGTAGTAAAAAAGAAGTAAAAATAAACGAAGATACGGTTATTATTTCTATTATTAAAAAATAGTTTTTTTTCATTACCGTGCAGGCGGGAATCCAGACTCTTATTAATTTTAGATTCCCGTCTACGCAGGAATGACAGCAGGGGAGGACATTAAATAATATGAAAATTGAGAAAAAAATTTGGCCTAAATATTTTGAAGACGTTTTAAACGGAAAAAAGAATTTTGAAGTTCGTTTAGCTGATTGGGATATAAACGAGGGCGATATTTTGATTTTGCGTGAGTGGGACTCAGAGAAAAAAGAATATACTGGACGTCAGGTTGAGAAAGAAATTAGCTATATTTTAAAGACAAAAGATTTTGATTTGTTTTCCAAGGAAGAAGTTGATGAATTCGGTTATCAAATATTGGGTTTTAAACAATAGATTCCCAATCAAGTTGGGAATGACAAAAAGTTTTTTGGGTTTTAAATAAAAAATATGTCAAAAGCATTAGTGCTATTTTCGGGTGGCTTGGATTCAATGTTGGCTGTCAAAGTTTTACAAGCGCAAGGTATTGAAATTGACGGCGTTTGTTTCTTTAGTAATTTTTTTGGTTGTGATAAGGCAAAAATAGCAGCAAAAAGTATTGGTCTTGATTTAAAAACAGTTGACATAAGCCAGGAAGTTTTAGATATAGTAAAAAATCCGCCAAGTGGTTATGGCAAAAATTTAAATCCTTGTATAGATTGCCATGCTTTTATGATAAAAAAAGCTGGTGAAATCATGAAGGCGGAAAAATATGATTTTATCGCTACCGGTGAAGTTTTAGGTCAGAGACCTTTTTCTCAAACAGCTGATGCTTTAAAGCGAGTAGAGAAGTTGGCTGAGCTTGAAGTTTTGCGTCCGTTGTCGGCTAAATTACTAAATGAGACAGAATTTGAAACGAATGGTTTAGTTAACAGAGGACGTTTGTTAAATATTTCTGGTCGTTCTCGCGATAGACAAATGGAATTAGTTGAAAAATATAATTTGAAAAATTACGCTACTCCAGCTGGCGGATGCTTATTGACTGATCCGGAATTTTCTCAGAGATTAATGAAAATGATGGATTATTGGCCTGAATTTAATTATAATGACGTTGAGTTATTGAAAAACGGTCGAGTTTTTTGGCTAAATTTAAAAACAAACAATAAAGTATTGGTTGTTATCGGCAGAAATCACGAGGAGAATGAAAGATTAAAGAAATTGGCTCGAGATAGAGATGTTTTGATGGAGATAGAAAAAATAATGGGACCAACAACTTTAATTAGAAATTACAGAGTACAAATTACAGAGTACAAATTACAAATACCAGAAGACCTAAAGATGGGAGAATTGCACATGGACGAAAAAAAGGACGAGAAAGAGGTTTTAAATATTGCTGGATTATTGACTGGATATTATGCGACAAAAGCTAGGGGCAAAGAAGTTAAAATAAAATTAGAATTTATTAATTCATAATAAAAAATTTATGGCTACAACACTATGGATTATTCTTGCCGTTATCGCAGTGATAATCGTCGTTATAATCGGCATGTATAATTCCCTTATTCGTTTGAAAAATCGAGTTGACGAAGCTTGGAGTGATATCGACGTGCAGCTAAAAAGGCGACATGATTTAATCCCCAATTTAGTGGAAACTGTAAAAGGCTATGCATCCCACGAAAAAGATACCTTAGAGAGAGTAGTTCAGGCTCGTAATGCCGCCATGCAGGCTGGCAACGCAGAAGAAAAAGCAAAGACAGAAAACGCTCTTTCAGAAACGTTAAAATCAATTTTTGCTTTAGCTGAAAGTTATCCTGACTTGAAAGCTAATCAGAATTTTTTGGAATTACAAAGAGAATTATCTGATACCGAGAATAAAATTCAGGCTTCCAGAAGATTTTACAATGGCAATGTGCGTGATTTCAATACCAAGCTTCAAGTTTTTCCAACCAATATTATGGCTGGTACACTAGGCTTTAAGGCATGTGATTTTTTTGAGATTGAAGAAGCTGGCGAAAGAAAAAATGTCGAAGTAAAATTTTAAATATTGTTTTAAATAAAGCTGCCCCTCCAGAGGCGGGCAGGCGCTTGGGCGTTACTTTTTATGACTAAAAAGTAACCAAAAAGTCTTGGGGTGCTTTATTCCCCGTCATTCGACGGGGTAAACGCTTTTAAGCTCAGGCCTGCCCCGCAGTATTGCGGGGACGCACCCCAAACCCCCTGATGATTTTTATTTTTTGGAAGTTTTAAAGATTTATATAAAAACTAATTGTTATGCCTACCATTTATACTCATAGTGATTCTAATAAAAGAAAAACTTGGTTTTTGTTGACTGGTTTTTTTATATTTATAATGATAGTTGGCTATGTTTTTAGTATAGCGATGGAAAATTCAGTTATTTTATATGTTGCTGTAGCGATTAGTATTGTTTCATCTTTTGTTAGTTATTGGTGGAGCGATAAGATTGTATTATCAATGAGTGATGCTAAATTAGTGAAATTTGAAGATAATAAAGAGTTATATAGAATAGTTGAAAACCTTTGTATCACCGCCGGATTACCAACGCCTAAAATTTATTTGATCAATGATACAGCACCTAATGCTTTTGCGACTGGTCGAAATCCTAAGCATGCAGTTGTCGCCGTGACCAAGGGTTTGTTGGATAAATTAGACAGAAGCGAATTAGAGGGTGTAATCGCTCATGAATTATCGCATATCGGCAATCGAGATATTTTACTGGCGACTATTGTAACGGTTTTAGTTGGAGTGGTTGTATTGCTGGCAGATTGGTTTAGGCGTTGGACTTTTTGGGGCGGTGGGCGTAGAAAAAGTAGCGAACGTAGTGGGGGGCAATTACAGATAATTATTGTAATATTAGCGATATTATTTTCTATTCTTGCGCCGATATTTGCTTATTTAATGCAATTTGCTATTTCTCGCAAGCGTGAGTTTGCAGCTGATGCCGACGGCGCTTTATTGACTCGTTATCCTGAGGGGTTAGCCAGAGCATTAGAAAAAATTTCAGCTGACCAAGAGCAGTTAGAAGTTGCCAATCGTGCTACGGCTCATCTTTATATAGCATCGCCGTTCAAGGGACAAAAAAAGAAAGGCTTTTTCGCCAAGGCTTTTATGACTCACCCTCCAGTTGAAGAAAGAATTGTAGCACTAAG
>CAZKKV010000016.1:0-20886 GCA_964553705.1 uncultured Gammaproteobacteria bacterium | reverse complement strand
GATGGGCGGGGCGGATATCAGGAGCGTGCAAGCGATGCTTGGTCATTCATCAATTACCACCACACAAGTCTATACTCATATTACTGATCAACAGTTGCGTGATGTCCACAAAGCATTTCACGGTAAGAAAAGAAAATAATCATCTATATTGACAAAAAGTCGTTGTCTTGTTAATATTTAATAATTTTAAAATGAACATTAAAAATTAAAAAATTATAAAAGGGGAGGGAATGAAAAATGAATTTTGCTGGATTATTTTGCAACATAGCAGGATGGTTTGTGGCTCTTGCAACAGGTTTTCTTGCTGGATTCATGATAGAATTATTGATAGACAGACAAAAAGATCGTTTTATTTTTCGTTGTTTTTTCTCTCTACTGGCGATTTTAACCATAATGATTTTTCTTGACATCTTGGTTGGACCAAGAGTAATTGACCTCTTGTATGTCGCCATAGGTCTTTTTACTGGTGCGGGGTTTTTTCTTACTCTTTTTCTTATTTATCATTTTAAAAAATATTGTAGGAAAGTTTCTTGTAAAGATGTTGGAAAGAGAGGTGAGGAAGAATGGAGATAATTCCAGAAATAATGAAATATATGGCATATGTATTTAGCCTCCTTGCTGGGTGGCTTTTTGCCCTTTTTTTCGCTAGCTTAGCAATAGGCTGGTCAATAAAGAAAACGATAATTTTTTTGTTTGGTGCGTTATTTTCGGCAAGCGAAGCCGGTCATCTTGTAGTATCTGCCCCTGTTAATACGGTAACTTGTTATTCGATATTTTTTGGTGGAATAGTTATCTTTTGGCTATCCTATCTAAGTTATAAAAGTGATGAGGGTTTGGTGGGAAGGGATGATTAACACAAAAAAACAGAAGCACGTTGATTTCAACCAACGTGCTTTTTTCATATGAAAATTGACAAAAGATGGTAATTTTAGTAAAAAGAAAATAGGTTCATTGAAAAAAAGAAAAAAAAGAAGGGAGGGAGAGTGAAAAATGATTTTTATTAAATTTTTGATTTTAACTTTAGGTTTTGTTTCTATTTTTCTGTCGGGGTTTACGTTTCTCCCTGCCATAGCAGAGATAATGCTTAGGAGAGAAATGGAACAGTATTTAGACAGTGGTTATTGGGGTATTTCTTTTATGATGGGTATGATAATTTTCGGGATTATGAATGGCATTTTTCAAGAAAGTATTTCGATGAATTTTTTTGATATGAAATTTGTCGTGGAAATTTTTAATTGTGGCGTAGTAACTTTTTTGTTAATTTTCATCGGCGTTTATTCCGAAATAGAAAAGGATGATCCTTTTTAGAATCAATCGGGGAGGTAGAAGATGGAATCTTTTATAGTTCGTTACAATATGATTGCATGGATTGTAGCTCTCGGAGCAGGATATTATGCTGTTGCCGTTGCGATTGTTATGATTCCTGTAATACAAAAATTACCGCCAGGGAAACTATGGGGAAAGATAGAAATATATCATTTTACTTTTAATTTAATTTTTTTCTCAGTTATTTTGTTTTTGATGTTTTTTTTCGCCACTTTGACGGGGCTAAAATTTTGGAATCAGTTTGTTGTTAATGGTTTTCTTTTTGGGACAGGATGTGCCATCATATTTTTTACAATTCTTGCTTGCTTAAAAGAAATTTTTGTGAAAAAGAAAGGTGAAAGAAAATGGAATCATCATTAGAAGTAATGCAATACGTGGTATATGGCTTTAGTTTTTTAATGGGGTTGTTTTTGTGTCTTTTTATCAGAAGTTTAATAAAAGATTCACCGACGGTAGAAAAGATTTTTTTCTTTATTTTTGGGTTATTTTTTGCGGCAATGAATGATTTGTTGCCAATACGTATTCCTGTCAATGACAAAATTGATTTGGGGGCATTTATTGGAGGGGTAGTCGTCAGCTGGATATTGTATTTCGTACTTGAAATTTCTCGAAAAAAGCCTATTGTCGTAGTAGTTTGTAAACACGAAAAGGACTGGGTAGAAGAGAATGACTAACACAAGAAACAGAAGCACGTTGATTTTAATTAACGTGCTTTTTTCATATGAAAATTGACAAAAAACGATATTTTTGGTAAATTTAGTGTATTGCCATAGGGCAATTTTTATTTTGTGTATGCGCCCATAGTAAAAAGAATTGTGAATTTTGAATTAAGAATTTTGAATGAAAGTTAATTTTTAAATTTTAAGTATTTGGAAATTAAAATAATCAAGAACTGAATTTAGAATTTAACAAAATAGTATGCGCCTATAGTTCAACGGATAGAACACCAGCCTTCTAAGCTGGCTATGGGGGTTCGATTCCCTCTGGGCGTACTAGGTGAATTAAGAATTTAAAATTAATTTAAACATATGACGGAATCATTTTTTATTATTTCAGGCGTAATAATTTTGATGGTGATGATTTTGTTGGGTGAAATGTTTTTTAATATTATTTTTCGTGGATTTGCGCCGTTTATTTCTAGTAAATCAGAAGTGGTAAAAAAAGTTTTAGACAGCGTTGATTTAGTCCAAATAAATAAAATTTACGAATTAGGAAGTGGTAGAGCTGGTTTTTTGAAAGCGGCTCGTACGAAATTTTCAAATGTCAACTTGATTGGTATAGAAAATTCTTTTTGGCCGTATTTTATATCTTGCATTCAGTCAGCTTGCCAAGGATTAAGGATAGAATTCAAAAAGAAAAATTTATTCAAGATTGACGTCGGCGAAGCGGATTTGATATACTGTTATTTAAATCAGAAAATGATGAATAAATTGGCTAAAAAGTTTAGAGCTGAATGTCGGGCTGGTGCAACGATTGTTAGCTATAAATTTTCTTTACCAAATTGGACAGCAGAGAAAATTTTGGAAGCTAATGGTGAAAAAATTTATTTTTACAAAGCATAGTTTATTTGTAATTTGATTTTTGTATTTTGAGATTTACCGCCGAAGGCGGTCCATGGTGGCTATAGTTTAATGGTAGAACAGCGGCTTGTGGCGCCGCTGGCGAGGGTTCAATTCCCTCTAGCCACCCAGGTAAAAATACCGCTAATTATAGCGGTATTTTTTGTTTGACCAACTTAGGGAATTGAACTAAAATAAAATCATATGGATAAAAAAATTATTAAAAATAGAAAAAACCAAAAGATAGTGGTAACTATTGAAGAGATACAAAATCAAAAAGGATTAGTGTTTGTAATGCACGGATTGGGAGGATTTAAGGAACAGGATCATATTAGAACATTCGCAAACGCTTTTAAGGAAAACAGTTATACCGTTGTTATGTTTGATACTACCAATACGATTGGTGAAAGCGACGGTCAATATGAAAATGCTACGGTGACAAATTACTACGAAGATTTAGAAGATGTAATTAATTGGGCGGAAACACAGAGTTGGTATAAGGAGCCATTTTGTCTGACTGGTCACAGTCTAGGTGGTTTTTGTATAGCTTATTATGCAGAAAATTATCCTCAAAAAATAAAAGCTATTGCTCCGATTTCCGCTCTCATTTCCGGGAAACTAAGTCTTAAGGCTCATTCCAAAGAAGAAATAGATAATTGGAAAAGAACTGGTTGGAAAATTCAAGAGAGTAAATCAAAACCTGGTTTAATCAAAAAATTAAAATGGTCGCACATGGAGGATCGGATGAAATATGATTTATTGAGAAAAGCTGATATGTTAACTATGCCCGTATTGATTATTGTGGGAGAATTAGACGATTCAATACCACCTAATCATCAGCAATTGTTATATGATAAATTGTCGAGTAAAAAAGAATTTTATATTATAAAAGGAGCCCCCCACACCTTTAGAGGTAAACAGCATTTAAATGAAGTTAAAAAAATATTTAAAAAATGGATAGCCACTTTAAATTAAATATTGCATTAGATTCGGTATATAAATATGTTCATCAATATCTTTAAATACAGTTCCAATCTCCTTCACGACGTGACCCACGAAAAAAACTGCTAAAACTAGCAGTTTTTTATAATTTAAATAGAATAAATAAATTTTACGATTGACTAAATTTAAAATATATGTTATATAAATATGTTGAATTGTGTAATTATTTTTCGTTTCTTTAAAATACAAAATTTAAGGAGGATAAAAAATCAAAAATACCTTAATAAGGCAAATGTTTTTCGGCAATATAAAAAATAATTGAAACAGGAGGAAACAAAATGAAAAGATTTTCCAGATTTTTGCTTGTATTGCTTGTATGTTTTGTTCTGGTGAGCACTATCGGTTGCTCGAACCCCAGTGTCCCAGCAGGTGAAGTGGGGTATGTCACCAACCAACCATTTATTATTGGGGAAAAAGGTGAATTTCTGGGCATCATTATCGGTCCGTCATCTTATGGATTTGGTTGGTGCAATGGAATCCGATACCATCAAACCTATAAGCCCTGGACGGTCAAAGAATATTTTAGTCCAATCGGTGGAGCCGGCGAGAACAAGGAAACCGATGCCAGAATTATGTCTGTTGACCGAATTAATATGGAATTATCTGCCTCGGTAATCCTTTACATCATAAATTCTCCAGCCACGCCCGACGCAAACATTGAGAAATTCAAAATAAATGCCAAAGACTATTTTGAAAACTATATGAATTTTTGGAATGACCGATATCGGGAGCCATTCCGCACAGAAATCAGAAATATGCTCGGTAAAGAAGAATACGGAACCGCCAAGGAAAAACGAGCGGAATTGAACGAAAAAGCTACCAATTGGTTGAGAACGCAATTCAAGGGCACTCCCATCGGGGTATTGAGTGTGAATATTTCAAACATCAATCCGCCCCCGCGTATGCTTGCCGAGCAGGAACTCTTAAAATCTACCGAAATTTCCGAGAAGCGTCAGGTAAAAGAAAAAGCCTTGCAGGTTGCCAAAAAGGACGTTTTAGCTCAAGAAGCTAAAAATTTGGCGAATGCTTTATCTATCGCCCCCGAACTTCTTCAGTGGAAAGACCTGGCTATTAAGGAAAAATACGTTGATGCGTTTAACAATCTGGTCACTGGCGAAGAGGCAAAATCAATCAGTAAAGTTATTTTTATGCCCTACGGAACACCGGTCGCCGCTACCCCCGGTGATTATGAAGTAAATAGAACAAAAACTGTTTCACCGACCCCTCCTGCGGAAAAAGAGGAGAAAAAATAATCCGTTCACCTCTCAACTTGAAGGCGGTTAATCATTCGTTTGGTTAACCGTCGTTTTTATTTATTAGACAAGGAATATAAATAAATTTATCAATATTTTTAAATACAGTTCCAATCTCCTTCACGACGTGACCCAGCTAAAATAAAAATCACCCCGAGTAATCGAAGCGGTTTTTATGTCTACTCTCTTGCTTTTTTCTACAGTTGTTCTAAAATGATTCTATCTAGTAAATACAATCGTCCGGCGCGTCAACTGCGTTTAACTCAAAGCGCTAGCCGACAATTAAAATATGAATCCGTTTTCGGATACAGAACCAGACCCCCTGAACAATTTTTGTTCAGAACAAATTAAAAATTTAATATTATTACTTTTGAACAGAAGGCATTTTTCGAATTGTCTTTTTTTGTTTATCTAAAAAATTTTATGAATCATAGCAGAAAAAACAATAATAATAATCATCAGAATAATGGTTTGTTTGCAGGTAAAACCTTGTTGTTGGTCAATACTGGTTCACTCAAAAAAAAGTTTATCGTTCAAAAACTTAAAAGACTCGGTTTAAAAATAATTGTCATAAATCCGGAAAAAAATTGGGCTAGTCCTTATGTTGACGATTGGGTGATTACTGATAACCGCAATCACGCCAAAGCTTTGGAAGATTTAGAGCAATTCTTGGCTTCTCATTCTGAGATAAATATTGACGGTGTAATTACTTTTTGGGAAGATGACGTGCTATTGATTTCCAAAATAGTTGAGCAACTTAATTTGGTTGGCATTCCATTAGAAACTGCCAAAAAAGCACGTAATAAATTTTTGTTCAGACAATTTTGTGAAGAAAATAGTATTGCTTTTCCAAGACATTTGCTGATTAAATCCGACAAAGACATTGGTCGTGCAACAAATGGTTTGAAATTTCCAGTTGTCTTCAAACCGATTTTTGGCTCTTCAAGCGCTTTTGTTGTCAAAGCTGAAAATCAGGACGATTTTTTTGACACATATAATTACGTCAAAAAAAATATTTCACCAGCCGTTGAATCGTCATTGAGTGAAGGTGTGGAAATTTTAATTGAAGAATATATTGACGGCGATGAAGTTGATATTGATATTTTATTACAAAATGGCAAAATAAAATTTTATTCAATCGTTGATAATTACAAAACTGAAGAACCTTTTTTTATTGAACATCAACAAGCTATTCCGTCTGACTTGCCAGAAAAGGATCAAACAGCTTTATTCGAAATGGCAGAAAGAGTTTTAGAAAAATTAGAAATACAAAACGGCTGTATTCATTTTGAAGCCAAAGCAACAAAAAACGGTCCAGTGCCGATTGAAATAAATTTAAGAATGGGTGGTGATGAAACATACGCCTTTACCAAAGAAGCTTGGAGAGTTGATTTGATTGAAAATGCTGTGAAAATCGCTCTGGGAATTTATGTTGAGAAGTTAAAAAAACCGATTGAACCGTATAAATATTTAATTAGTAATACTTTTACGCCCGATGATTCAGGATTACTAGTTAAATTGGATGTTGATGAAAAAATTAAAAAAAATAAAAATCTTGAAGAGTTGTATTTGTTTAAAAAAATCGGCGACACCGTCCTAGTCCCGCCAGAAGGTTATGAATATTTGGGTTGGATGGTTGCCTCTGGCGATAATCCAATTGACGCTGAAGACAATCTTGATGAAATTTTAAAAAGTGTTCGTTATGAAACTGCCAAATTTGATCCGGCATCTTCAATCGGCAAGACATTAAGAAGAAACAGATTCTCTATGGCTTCGGCTAATAAAGAAATTTTGAAAGGCGCTGCTAAATTGGAAAAAATCAGACGATTATTAATTGCTAATCAACGTAATTTGCATATCGGTATCGCTTGCAACTTACCGCTAGATGAAAATGAAGTTATTGACACTGAACTTTTTTCTGTAGGTAAAAATATTGAAAAAACTTTAGGTGAAAGAGGCTACCAAGCAACTTTTTTTGATTTTAACGATTTACCAAAAGCGTTTAACGAGTTAAAAGACAGCAACGTTGATTTGGTTTTTAATGTCTGCGAAAGAATAAATAATTCCAGTTTATTAGAACCGCATGCTGCTTCGATTTTTGACATATTGCAAATTCCTTATACCGGTTCCAATCCATTTACGCTTGGTTTATGTATTGATAAAATCAGAGTAAAAAAATTATTAACCTATCATGGTATTCCGACAGCCAAATGGGATTATGCTTACAACATTGATGATGAAATTGACGACGAATTAAAATACCCCCTGATAGTTAAGCCAGCCAATACTGACAATTCAATAGGCATTACCAATGAATCAGTGGTGATAAATAAACGAGAATTAAAAAAACAATTGAAAAAAGTAATTGTTGAGTTGGGTAGCCCAGCATTGATTGAAGAATATATTGAAGGTGATGAATATGACGTGCCTATTATTGGTAGTGAGGAGGACGACTTACGCGTTCTGCCTTTATCGCGCTCAATTTTTGATAAAATGCCTAAGGGTTATTGGCATATTTATGCTTATGATTCCAAATGGGCAAACGATCCGGTTTATAAAACTGTCATAGTGGAAGAGCCGTCCAAAAATAGTAATAAAAAACTAGAATCTTTGATTACCGAAATTGCTCTTGATACTTATAATATTTTAGACTGTCATGATTACGGTCGAGTAGAAGTAAAAGTTGACAAGAATAATAACCCTTATGTTTTGGAATTAAACCCTAATCCATCTATTAATGTAAAAGATTGTTTGTCACGCACTTCAAAATTTGTTGGCATGGATTATGGAGATTTTTTGGAAGAAATAATCAGAATGACAATCAAACGCTACAAAAATAAGCCTAGTTATTATCATTTGCAGACAAATATTATTTAATCTTTAAAATCAAAATGTTAGAAATAAAAATAAATAAAATAATAAATTCACAGGATTGTTTCTCTTGCCACACGCCTTGTTGTCGTTTTCTATTAAAAGATAAGTATTTTGCACCAATTGCTACTGACATTGAAACAAATAATATTTATAAAAAAACGGGGACAAGAATTAATTTTAAGCAGTTTAAAAAAAATAAAAATATTTTTCAAGTACGTTTAAAAAAATCAAAAAAAACAAATATTTATTTGTGCCCATTTTTAAACGAAGAAACTAATGAATGCCAAGTTTACGATTGTCGTCCTTTAGATTGCGCATTGTGGCCATTTATTTTGGTTAAAAAAAATAGAGAAATTTTTTTATCTCGAATGAGAAAAAAATTATGCCCAAGCTTGAAAAAAATAAGTAATAAAAAATTTTTAAATTATATGGAATATTTAAAAAGTAAAAAAATGATAAATGAATTAAGAAATTTAATCAAAAAATACCCTGGCTTAGCTTGGGAATGGGAAAAAGATTTTATTTGTTTATATAAACTTCATCTCGATTGAATATGAAATAATTTTTACCCCCCAATTTTTAAATACGCAAAAACCACCCCGAGTATTTGGGGCGGTTTTTGTTTTGCGCTATCTAAAAAAGTCTTAAGCTTTTTTTACTTGCACGGCAGCTTGGCCTTTTGGAGTATCGCTTATCTCAAAGGTGACGGCATCGCCTTCTCTGAGTTGGTCGAATTCCACATCAACCAATTCATTGGCGTGAAAGAATAAATCTTTTTCAACGCCTTCCTGACTGATAAAGCCAAAATGCTTATCAGTCAATTTTTTAATAGTTCCTTGCATGAATGTAGAAAATCAAATTAATTATAAAATAGCTAGTAGAAATTCGACTTGATTTCTACATTTACTATTAATAGCCTCACGGGCTGTTGTTGAGATTTTTTAAAGAAAAAATTCAATATTGTAAAATTAGCATAAAAAATTATTTTTGACAATGCTTTCTTGTACGCAAAAACCGCCCCAATAAATTGGAACGGTTTTTGTTTGGACGAGAAATATATTAATCGATTTGTGGTCTATAATATGTTTCTGGCAAGAGATTCTGTCTTAGAATCGTCTTGGTCTGTCCTGCCTTTTTTGCCTGTGGCAATCTCGGCAGAAAAGCGGCCTGTCTCCATCCGGTTGAAAAGGCAATTCAGTGATCTTGGCCCCACATTCGGAGCAAGTCCAATCGCCTTGGTACATCTGGCGGTCGCCGCCGTTGTTGTAATCTGACATTTAGATTTTTTGTTTGCGTTAATTTATTTTGGAAAAGAACGCAAATATTATTTAATTATGAAATCAGTATAGCGGTAATTGGCTTTTTTGTCAAGATTGAAGGCTGACTGGGATGATTCAAAATATCGTGCTAAAATTATAATTAATTATAGATAAAATAAAATCATGAAAAAAATAAATTATCTTTTATTTTTGCTTTCAATTATTTTTATATCAGCGCCTATTTGTCCAGTTATAGCAATTGATGACAGTTTCTTCAATGCTAAAGTCTTAGAAGTGGTTGAACAACAAGAAATAGAGACAGATAATGGACAAAAAATTATTCAACAAGACTTATTGTTAAAAGGACTTGATGGAGAATTTACCGATAAGGAATTTGTAATAAATAATATAAATGAACTTGAAGTCTTGAAAAACAATATTTATCATTCAGGAGATAAAGTATTGGTAGTTGCCAGTTATGATGATCAAGAAAATGTTTTTTTCTATATTACTGATTATGTCAGAAATAATAGTTTGTTAGGGCTAGCGGGATTTTTTATTTTAACACTTTTGATTGTTGGGCGTTGGAAAGGTTTTCGGTCACTTTTATCATTGGCGTTGTCATTTTTAATTATTGTTAAATTTATTTTGCCGCAAATACTTACTGGCGCTAATCCAGTGATTATAACTTTATTTGGTTCTTTGGTAATACTCTTGATAATTATTTATTTAACTGAAGGATTTTGCATCCGTTCACATGTAGCAGTGGTTAGTGTTTTTATTGGTTTGGCTTTAACTTTGTTTTTGTCACAGTTGTTTGTCAGTCTAACAAAATTAACTGGCATAATCAGTGATGAAGCAATGTTTCTTATTAGTTTTGGCGGACAAAGTATAAATTTTCAAGGTCTACTTCTGGCAGGTATTATTATTGGTTTCCTTGGCGCACTTGATGACGTAGTGATATCGCAAGTGGCGTCAGTTGAACAGCTAGCAAAAACCGATACTTTTTTAAATAAAAAAGAACTCTTTAAAAGAGCTTATCAAATTGGCATTTCTCATATTTCTTCAATGTCCAATACTTTATTTTTAGCTTATGCCGGAGTATCTTTGCCTTTGTTAATTTTGTTTATCTCTGGGCAAAGTGCTTTTTCCAGTTGGAGCCAAATTGCGAATAATGAAATTATTGCTACAGAAATTGTCAGAGCATTGGTCGGTAGTATTGGTTTAATTTTGGCGGTGCCAATCTCTACTTTTATTGCTTCGTGGTGGTACGCTAAAAAATAGACAAACTTTATTACAATTTTAGAACCATTTTCTAGTTTTCTTTTTGTAGTCTAAGTATTCTTTGCCAAAAGTTTCTGCTATCATTTTTTCTTCCTGCGGAATAGATAGAGTTTCCATTAGAATAAAAAAGACAGCAGGTGCTATCAGATATGTTAACGAGCCTAAAATAAATAATTCTCCAATAAGAATTGTTAACATGCCGAGATAATTTGGGTGGCGAGAGATTCTGAATGGTCCGTAGGTTATTAGCGCTTGAGATTTTTGAAACGGTTTGATGGCCGTTTTTTCTTTTTTAAATATTGTGTTCATCCAAAGAGACAAAAAGGCCCTGGCAATGATTAAAATAATACCGAAGAAACTGACTGGATAATTTATAATTTTAGCTAGAGGAAAAAGATAGTGTAGTCAAGCTGACAATATCATTAATATAAATAGATAAGTTGGTGGCATAATTTTTTTGTAATTTCATGAATTTATATTTTAGTTTTTCGGCATGTAAAAAACTTTTGGGCCTGATCGACCTATTTGAAGTAGTTTATTTTCTTTTTCCAGTTGATTAAGATAATACCTGATGCGTTCTCGCTTTAGGCCAGTTAGTTTTTTGACAGTCTGGCTATCTATGCGATTATGCGAGCGAGCGTATTCTAGAATTTTATTTTTTTTGTCTTCGGCTCGTCTCTTTTTCTCTTGTCTGGCTATAATTAACTTTTCTAATAGAATATTCTTAAAAATTTTTTGTTGATCAATTAACTGACTAGTGATTTTTGTTGTGGAGATTACTTTTGTTTCGTCTTGAACGGGTTGAGGTTCAGTTTTTTCTTCTGTTGGTGTATTTTCAGTTTCTTGGACAGTAGGCGTATTTTGGGCATGATTTATTGTTTCAGTTTTAATGTCATCAATAACGTTATTAAGTGATTCTTCGTCTTTAATAGGTAGGGAAGGCGATGGAGAAGGGTCGTCGATTTCAAGTGATTGCTTGTCAATTAGGGGAGGAGAAACCGTTGGTACTGGATTTTCCTGGATTAAAACATTGTCAGTCGGAATTACTTCTGGTGTTGGTTCGGGCGAAGCAGGGCTTGGTTGCACAGATTCAGAGTTACTGTCGTCGGAAATTTGATTGTTTTGGGTTGTTTCATCTGACATATCTTATATCTTAGCATATTTACCGTTTCAGTGTAAAACGGTAAATAGGTTTGACATAAAGCAGGAGTTTTGTTTGTTAACATCTTCTCTATTATTTCATGTTGTTTCATTTCTTCATCCCCCTCTTTGGATTTTGTTTTTAATGAACTGTTTAAAATATCAAACATTTTTAAATCTGTCAAATAGGACCTTGACAATTATGTTAGAATAATCTAACATAAAGATATAAGTAATTAAATCGAAAATATGAGTAAAAAACAATTTTTAGCAATCAAATTATTAACGATGATTGTTTTGACAATTGTTGTATCAACTTCTGTAGTTAATGGTTTTTGGGTTTTGCCGATTATCTCTCTGCTGGCTACTTTGGCATTTTTATTGATAATAAAGAAAAACGTCAAAGAAGTTTTGACTGATGAGCGTGATTACAAAATTACTGGCGATGCTTCTCGCTATACTATTTATGTCTATTCGTTCATTGGAGCAATTATAGTTATATTTTTGGCTTCTCTGGACAATCTTGATTATCAAAACTGGATTAATGCCATTGCTTATTCTATTTGTTTTTTGATGATTCTTAATGTTTTGATTTTCAAAATATTAAATAAACGAAAATAGATATGAAAAATAGAATTAAAGAATTAAGAACAAAAAATAACTTAACGCAAGAAGACTTGGCGCAAAAAGTCGGCGTTAGACGGGAGACGATTGTTTTTTTGGAGCAGGGTAAATATGTACCGTCATTGAAGTTGGCTACTGAGGTGGCTAAAATTTTAGATATTTCAATAGAAAAGTTATTTGAGCTTAAATAAACTTTTACATTTTATCATTATTAATATATACTAAACAAATAAATATTTTTATTCGGGTTTACCCGATATTTTTTATGACTGAAAAATTAGGCCACGAAAAAATTGGAAAATTATTGTTAAATCTGTCAGCACCAGCGATTATTGGTATGTTGGCGATAAGTGTTTATAATTTGGCTGATACGATTTTTGTCGCACGGGGTGTCGGTACTTGGGCATTGGCGGGCGTTTCTGTCGCCTTGCCGATTCAAATGCTGATTGCCGCTGCCGGTATGGTTATGGGTGTTGGCGCATCGTCAATAATATCTCGAAGTCTAGGGGCGGGTGATACCCAAAAAGCTGAAAAAACTTTGGGTAGTATGTTTTTTTTGGTGTTTTTGTCTAGCGCATTTTTGACCTCTCTTGGTGTTATTTTTCTTAACCCACTTTTAAAAATTTTTGGCGCTACCAACGAAATTATTCCCTTTGCTTCTGATTATATGAAGATTATGTTTGGGGGGTCTTTTTTTTCAGCCATGGCGATGGCTAGTAATAATGTTATTAGAGCAGAAGGCAAGGCTAAAACCGCTATGATAGTGATGGTGAGCGGCATTATACTCAATTTAATTTTGGATCCAATTTTTATTTTTGTTTTTCACTGGGGTGTCAAAGGAGCAGCCTTGGCAACGGTATTCTCCTATATGGTTTCTGTCTGTATAGTATTTTTTTATTTTTTCTGTGGACGAAGTTCGCTCAAAGTTAGATTAAAAAATATAAAATTTGATTTGCCGATAACCAAAGAGATATTCAAGATTGGTTCATCTTCTTTTGCTCGGCAGGCGTCTGGTTCTGTTTTTGCCATGGTGGTCAATAATTCTCTGGCTTTTTATGGCGGTAGTTTGGCGATTGCTGCTTTTGGTATAGTCAATCGAGCTTTGATGTTTACTATTATGCCTCTATTCGGCATAATCCAGGGTGCTCAGCCGATAATCGGTTTTAATTATGGCGCTAAAAAATATGAGAGAGTAAGGCAAGCAACTTTTCTTTCTATAAAAGTAGCAACGATTATCGCTTCAACTTCTTTTTTGATTTTGATGTTTGGCTCAAGCTGGATTATCAAAATATTTACTAATGATGGAGAATTGATTCCTCTAGCTGTCAAAGCAACCAGATTGGTAGTTTTGATGTTGCCCTTGATTGGTTTTCAGGTTATTGCCGGTGGGCTGTATCAATCCATAGGCAAGGCCCGACCAGCTCTTTTTATATCTATTTTAAGACCAATTATTTTGCTTGTGCCTTTGGTCTTGGTTTTGCCGTTATTTTTTAAATTAAACGGAGTTTGGTTGGCTTTCCCGATAGCTGATTTTTCAGCCGCGATTATTACATATTTTATGTTGAGAAAAGAGATGAGATTGCTGAGAGTTTAAGGCAGTATTTTAACTTTTTTTAAAAAAACAGGCGTTTTGAAGCGCTTGTTTTTGTTTCTTTACTATTTATTATTTTCAGCTATAATTAAGAGAGACTAATAACTAAACAAAATATATGAATAAAACAAGTTCAGTTGTCTTGTCAATCATTTTAGCCTTAGTTTTGGTGGCTGGAGTAGCCTTTGTTTTACGCGGTATTGTTGATTATAAGCATTGGGGTGAAAAAATAATCGGTTTAGATTCAACCAAAGAGCAGGCGACTGAAAAGTCGGATGACGATATGCTAATCGGCGGGCAAAAAGACGAACATGGCTGTCTTGGACCAGCTGGCTATAGCTGGTGTGAAGCCAAGCAAAAATGTCTGCGCACATGGGAAGAGGCCTGTACTGCTGAAGATGCTTTAAAAAATTATCTGAAAGATCATTTGTCTGAATTATCACCCAGGCCAGAAGTTTTGGGCGGAAAGTTTTACGTGGTTGATTTAAAATTAGAAGAACCGACACGGGCGATTGTAAATTATGAAGACGGACACAATGCCTATCGCGCTAGCGTACTGTTTACCTATGTGAATGAAATAATTGATGTAAAAAAATTCACTTTAATAGCTGAGAATCCGCCAGCGGTCGGCAATGATAACCCAGCAATGATTGAATTGAAAAAATTGTTTGTTGCCAAATATGATTTAATGGAAGAAGATATCAGAATTAAAATAACAAATGATCAGGCAAAGCATCTCAAGGGCGAAGCTTGGTTTTTTCCAGAAGGTACTGGTAATAGCGCTGTCTTTTTAGCGGTTATGGTTGATGGTCAATATGAATTAGCCTATGATGGCAACGGCAGTTATACCTGTGCTTCGGTTGAATCTTACGATTTTCCAAAAGAGATGATTAGTGATTGTTTAGCAGAATAAAAAAAACAGATTTTTTAGGTCTGTTTATTGTCTATTGACAAAAATAAAATAAATGATAAGATGTCTTCATAATATTCTTTGATGCGTTGGTGGCGAAACTGGATAGGTTTTATTCTGATAGAATCTCCGTCCTTTCCGTCCTGTCCAGTTTCGTCGACGCAATAGTTCTTTGTAAAAATTCGGCTAGCGATTCCTGGCAATAACGCCGCGCTGATTTCAGCGTTTACTTAAGCCTGTTTTATGATAAGGGATCGCTAGTCAAAAAACAACCAAAGGGGTTGCGTTACGATCCTTAGATGTTTCCACAGCATCCATGGCTCCACTGGCCAGTATCTAACGTAACCTCAAAACATCCCCCTAAGTATATAACTTAGGGGGTTTTATTTTATTGACATTTATGCTAAAAAATGTATAATACAAAGTCAATAAAAGTTTGTTTTTAAATCATTTATTAAACAAGGAGGACAACATGGTGTCACGTGATGAACATTTAGAATAGTGTAAGAAGAGAGCACTTGAGTATTTAGAAAGTGGAGACCTCAAAAATGCATTTATGTCAATGAATTCAGATTTAAAAAAGCATCCTGAAGCCTGCTGTCATCCAGCAATCGCGCTGGGAATAATCTTGATGATGAATCACAGTCTGACTACTAAAGATCAGATGAAAAAATTTATTGAGGATTTTGCTTGAATTACGAAGCAGTGCGGAGTGTACTTAAAGGTAGTGGTAAATTTTGCTACTACCCTTTTTCTTTATAAAAAAATTTTAAAAAACCCTGATAAGGAAAGTAAATTAAATTTATTTCGTACAACAAGTTATATGCGCCTGCCCGCCTTGGAAGGGAACTTGTTGTTTTTTTATTTAAAATTAGCTTAAATAATATTGATTATTTCTAGTCAGAAAGCTTTGTATTGTGGAGATAAAATCAATGATTTTAGCTAAAATGCTTATATTTCTATTATAACAATAGAATTGGGATATGGGCAATGTTTGAAATTATTATGATAATCTGCTAAATTCAAACTATACTTAGCTCAATGACTTTCGACTTTCTGACTTTATAAACTTTTAACTTGTCCTCATGGCTTTATCTATTGGCATAGTCGGTTTGCCAAATGTCGGCAAATCAACACTTTTTAATGCTTTAACCAAAAAAGGCGCCGAAGCGTCGAATTATCCTTTTTGCACCATTGATCCAAATGTTGGCGTGGTTAAGGTACCTGACGAGCGATTACAAAAATTGGCTGAAATTTCCAAACCAAAACAGATTATCCCGACAGTAATTGAGTTTGTTGATATTGCTGGTTTGGTAGCTGGTGCGCACAAGGGCGAGGGCTTGGGTAATCAGTTTTTGGCACATATCCGCGAGTGCGACGCTATATGTGAAGTGGTTAGAGATTTTGAGGATACTAACATCATCCATGTTAATGGAAAAATTGATGCCGAGGGTGATAAGGAGACTATAAATTTGGAATTAATCTTTGCTGATTTGGCGACTGCGGAAAAGCGACTGGCAAAAGTAGTAAAAGAAGCCAAAGGAGGCAGTAAAGAAGCGATAAAATTACAAGACGTTTTACAGCGGATAAAAATTAATCTGGAAAAAGGTCAGGCAGTTCGTAACATGGGGTTAAGCGAGGATGAAAAATTTATTATCAAGGATTTGAGTTTGTTGACAGCTAAACCAATTATTTATATTTTAAATATTAATGACAAACCAGCCTTGTCGAGTCTAGGCGGGTCTGAATCAGCTGAAGTGAAGTGGAATGGACGAGTTTTAAAATTAAATGCCCAGCAAGAAGCTGACATTGCTTCCTTGCCAGACGAAGAGCAGGCAGAATATATAAAAGAGTTGGGTTTGCCAGAGAGCGGTTTGGACAAACTAATCAATCTGGCTTATGAAACTTTGGGTTTGCTAACTTTTTTTACTACCGGACCCGACGAGACAAAAGCTTGGACAGTCAAAAGGGATAGTAAGGCACCGCAAGCAGCTGGTGTGATACATACTGATTTTGAAAAAGGTTTTATTCGGGCAGAAGTTATAAATTGGCAAAAATTTATTGAAGCTGGCGGTGAGACACAAGCCAGAGAAAAAGGTTTTATCCGCACTGAAGGTAAAGACTATATTATGCAAGACGGAGATATATGTAATTTTCTTTTTAATTAAAAACTATTGTCATTCTGGAGTGGCTGAAAGAAGCGATAGTATCTATTAAATTTTAATTATAAATACTTAGCACATTACCAAGTCAAGGAGGGGGCTATGCTATCTGGGAAAAAAGTTATTGTGATTTTGGGAGATACTGGGAGAGTGTTGTTGAATTTTTTTAACGAAACAGCTGTCGCGGTGTTAACCAAGATTAGTGAAGATGATGAGTGGAAAAAACTAGCAAGAATTTTAGAAATAGAACAGCAACAACGAAGAGAGAAGGTAAGAGAGAGAAAAGGCAATAACAAAAGAAAAAGAATGGAAGAAAGAATTGCAAGAACATCCAAAGCTAGCAGGTGTTTTACAAAGCACAGAGGATTTGGCGTAAATATCAGAACATTGTGAAAAAATTTTGTTTAATATTAGTAGAAAAAAAGAAAGATAACAGAGAAACTCTTGACAATATCCTGATAATTTGTTAAATTAAAATGTTCTTTTTATTTTAATTTTTGATTGTGCTCGGTAGCCTCATTTTTCAAAAAAGAAGTATATAATTCGGTTGCTGAGGTGTTCCCGAGGAGGAAGCCGGGATTCCAAGCGGTTTCTGAGCTTCCCTCTTGGTTCGGAGTGCTGGCTCACTTCGAATCCCCGCTCCATCCTCTGGGTTGGTTTCCTGCCTCGGTCGTTCCGGTGATTACTGCGGAAACTTAGGGGGGGGACAGCAAGGCGGGGGAAAGGATGACGTCATTCTTTCCCCCGCCCACCACACAATTATTCTTTCATTGTTTTTGTTCCGCGTGGAGGGAAAATCCGCGGAGCAAGGCACAAAAAATAAGCGAAAGGAGAACGGTCTATGCTTGTGATGACGAAAAGTGCAACAATTAGTTTCTTTACGAAGAATAATATGTCCAGGGACTGATCCGGCGCCGGCGGCGAAAGAGAGCGATTATAATACATTTTTCTCTCTTTCGCTACCATTCATCCCAAAAAAGGAGGGGATGATGAAAAAAAATAACCGGTGGTACCCCACCGGATTCGTTTAGTCAAAAATTACTTTTTAAAAATCATAGATAAATCCGACAAATTTATTTCTTTAATCCCTCGGAGAAGAAGTTCTCCGAGGGACATTTTTTTTGTAAGGAAGTTATTTCAAAATCACAATCTCTCGCCAGACTTTTTGTCCCTCTCTTTTGTAAATCATTGTTTGTCTAGGAGCGAGCTGTAAGAGGTTGTTTTTTTGTAGGTATTCTGGTAGAGGATTTACTATTTTAAAGTTGCTGAAATTTGGTTTGAGAAAATTTAGCTTTTTGTTGATGTAAAAAATCGGTAAAATAATCACAACGCGTTTATTTGGTTTTAAAACTTTTTTAAATTCAGCAAAACTTTTCGTATAGAGCTGTTCCAATTCAAGAACAGTTTTTTTGACATCAATTTTTCCTCGTTATGGTCCTAAATATGTTTCAGTAATAATAGCGCCTATTGAATTGGTTTTTATTTTTGCCAAAAGATTGACAGCATCAAGAGTATATAATTGTAAATTAAAATTACTTAATTTAAATTTTTTTTGTAACCAGTTCAAATTTACTTGAGTATCGTTTGTAGCCTTTTTTGAAATGTCGGAGCCGATTAAATTTTTATAGCCCATCAACGCGGCTTCGGCCAGTACAGTGCCTGATCCGCAGAATGGGTCAAGCAGAGTTTCGTTTTTGTCGGCTTGTGCTAAATTGATTATGATTTGTGCTAGTTTGGGCGGCAACATACCAGAATAGTCATCACGAGTCGGTCTACCATAGTCGCGATAAGATAATTCTTTGAATGGTTGAACAGCCAGAGTCTGTCCGATATAGAATTCATTTGTTTGACTATCTTTGAAAAAAACTATTTCTACTCCGCTTCGGATTAATTTATTTTGCTCAACAATCACACTAGACAAGACATCTTCTTTCCCACTCACCCAGCGGCAGCTTTTCTTTTTTTCCTTCAGATGTCTTTTTATTTCCATGCCAAGTTTTTTTGTATTGATTTTTAAGTGGCCATAAACAGAGATGCCAAAATGATATTTGGTATCAACTTTTTTATCATCAATGATTTTTATTGACTCTGCCAAGATTTTAGCAAAACTCAAATCAGTCAATTTTTCTTTTATTAGGCCAATTTTGATAGTCCCGCCCAGTTTTTTAATTAATTCTTCAGCATTAATTTCTTTTGGTAAATCAATCAAAAAAATTTCACGAGATAAAATGCTACCAGTTTTATTTTCTGGAAAAACACTTAATAATTCGGCGACTGACAGGGACGGGTGATTACCAAGGTTAAAAAATAGTTTGTTCATATAGGATTTTAATATATTTGCTTTAACTTTAGCACAACATATGGGTGCTTGCAATTTCTGATGATTCGTGATAATGTGTTATTGAAATTAAATATCAACCTTTCCAATGTTTCGAATTTTCGGAACTACCCCGCCAACAGTGGGGAAGGTATTCTCACCCAGTAAACTGTTCATAGCAGTTGAGAATATCTGGGTTTTTTGTTAAATAATCAATAAAATATCAAAAAATTTATGAACGAAGAGAAAATATCAGATGTGGCTCATTATGAAATGCTTTATTTGATTTCCAATAAATACAGTGAAGACGAATTGGCGCCAATTAAAGAGCAGATTAATAAAGTCATAACAGATGAGGGTGGAAAAATAACCCATGAAGAAGATTGGGGTAAAAAGAAGTTAGCTTATTTGGTAAAAAAATTTCGCCATGGCTATTATAGTTTGATTGAATTTGATATAGATAAAGATAAAGTAAAAAAAATTGATCGCTTATTCAGAATGATGAACGAGATTTTAAGGCAACAAATTGTTAGAAAGCGGGTTTTTTCTGAAGAAGAAATAGCCAAAGAAAAAGAGTTTACCGCTAAAATTGTCGCCAAAACAAAAATCAAAACGGAAAAAGAAGAAGAAAAAGCCAAAACAGAAGACAAAGAGAAGGTGGATTTGAAAGATTTAGATGAAAAACTAGATAAGATTTTAGATACTGATGATTTATTATAAATTTAAACCATAACATATTCGTCGTTTTGTTTTTTAACTTCGGCGAATAAGAAAAATTATGAATTTAAACAAAGCGATGATTATCGGTAATTTGACCAGGGATCCAGAGGTAAAAAGTACTCCTTCTGGACAATCGGTCGCTTCTTTCTCAGTGGCCACGAATTTAATCTGGACAGATCAAAGTGGTCAGAGGCAAGAAAAAGTTGAGTTTCACAATGTTGTTGCTTGGAGAAGATTAGCTGACATTTGTGGGCAGTATCTTAGAAAAGGTTCCAAAGTTTACATTGAAGGGCGTTTACAAACAAGAGATTGGACTGGA
Source organism: uncultured Gammaproteobacteria bacterium (assembly GCA_964553705.1). GTDB lineage: Bacteria > Patescibacteriota > Patescibacteriia > Patescibacteriales > GWC2-42-12 > CAYXNZ01. Next base: position 546 of record CAZKKV010000016.1, on the reverse strand, counting down.
CAAGACGGAGTGAGACGTTATCGTACTGAAATTGTGGCTGACAACATGATTATGCTTGATCGAGCAGGTTCAGCGCCGTCATCGGCTCCGAGTATGCCGACCGAACAACCATCTGTACCAAGTGAACCAGTTATCGGTGTTGAAGATCCGGTTGGTGCAAGCACTGGCGAGATAAATCCCGAGGAAGATGAAATAAAAGTTGAAAATATACCTTTCTAATAATATTTATAAATAATTTGCGCAATTGATTATCTGCAATTTTTTATTGTGCTGAATAATTAAATTTTTTAGTATGGACAATAGTCTTAAAAAAGAAAAGCAATGCTATTTTTGCGTTAATAACGTTAAAGAGATTGATTATAAAGACACGCAGACTTTGCGTCGTTTTATCAACTCTTATTTCAAGATTTTGCCGAAAAAAAGAACCGGCACTTGTTCCAAGCATCAGCGAAAATTAGCCACTGCTATAAAACGCTCTAGAATTATGGCACTCTTGCCTTTTACTAATAATAAAAAATAAATTGGTTTATGTTTAGCTTGAACGAG